>CAYQRA010000001.1:0-33662 GCA_964419315.1 uncultured Saprospiraceae bacterium
GTCCTTTGGTTCCTTTGAGTACCGGACTGTCTACTTTTCGGATAACCAATAAAGGCGTTTCAACGATGTAAGGATCTGTGGTAGTAGAGGTATTTCCTCCCGCAAAATTTAGGATCAAGGTATTGGAAAAAAGCGTTCCTGCATTGATACAGGTAAGCGCATCACAAGGAGCCTTGATTCGGACATTCATAAAAGCCGTTTGACCTACTGGAATATTGGTCAAATCAAATACGGGATTACTGAGATCACTAATGTTGGATTCTGTAGCCCCAAAAATACTTCCGGGTTCATACTCTACCGCACATGGTAGATTAAGCGTAAGCGTGACATCGGTCAATTCGCTGCCACTATTATTTTGTACGGTAAATTGAAAGGTGGCATTCTCACAGACCGTTAGGTCATCTGGATTGGTGTATCCGATGACTTGTGAGCTTGAAATAAATGGTATTAATAAAAGACCCGGAAGGAGAAGAAGGATTATACGTTTCATGCTTTAGGTTTTAACAAAAGAAATTACAAATTCCCGATTCCACAAAACTCAATCAAAGAGCTTTGTAGGGATTATTTTTGGAAATAGAATTTGATTTTCTTTGCAAAAAGGATTCATATTAAATAATATGATAATTTATCCTCTTTTTAAGAAAAATATCTGTTGCATACCGGATAGCGCATAAAGGACAAGTATAAGGAAAAAGTCCTAAAAGCCGTTGCTTGATCCTAGAAATTATTATGATTTTCTGCGTATTTGTTCGATTTGGTATTCAATTCGCTATTAATGTTTGCGAATTGACGGTTCTATTGTTCTTTTTATACTTTGTCGATCCCTGTACACTTTAAGGATTAATAGTGTAGGTTTTTAAATTATATGCTACTTTTGGGAGCCCGAAATCATTACAAAGACTAAAATTCTAATAAACTTTACAAAATTAACATGAGATCAAATTTATTACTATTCGCTTTTCTTTTCTTTTTCAGTGCGGTCCATTCCCAAGAGAACATCAATATGAACCTCTTATCTCAGGTCGATTATCCTGAAAATTGCAATGATGTTTGGGGTTATGTGGCGCCAGATGGCACTGAATATGCCATTTTGGGAACGGTGGAAGCGACTGCTGTTATTAGTCTAGCTGATCCGCTCAATCCGACAGAAGTTAAATATATTCCTGGTACTACCTCCACTTGGAGAGATATGAAAAACTGGGGAGATTTTGTCTATGTCACTACTGATAGAGGTGCCGACGGCTTGCTCGTTATAGATATGAGTGGCGCACCGACGGACATTACTTTTGAGTATATCAATTTGGAAGTAAACGTCAATGGTAATATAAGTGATATTGGCAAATGCCATAATATCTATATCGACGAAAATGGTTTTGCCTACCTGTCGGGATGTGATGATATCAATAATAATGCGATAAATAATGGAGGAGTACTGATCATTGATGTACATAGCACTCCTGGCGTACCGGTGCATGTAGGACAAGGTAGAGCAGTGTATTCTCACGATAATTATGTGAGAGGGGATACGCTTTGGAGCTCTGATATTAATGCGGGGGTTTTTTCTGCTCAAGATGTAAGTGATAAAGATGATCCTGTTGTATGGACGACCGAAGCGACGACCTCCAATTTTACGCACAATGCTTGGCTTTCAGATGATGGTGATTTTTTATTTACGACCGATGAAAGACCAAATGCCTTTGTTGATGCTTATGATGTTTCTGATTTGGACGAGGTGGATCGCTTGGATTCCTACCGACCTAAAGCAACAGAAGGAACGGGAGTGATTCCGCACAATACCCATTATGATGATGGTTACATCGTCACTTCTTGGTATACCGATGGAATCATTGTGGTCGATGCCAACCGACCGAACAATTTGGTTCAAGTAGGAGCATACGATACTTATGAGCCCACTGATATTGGTGATGGATTCAGAGGTTGCTGGGGAGCTTATCCTTTCTTGCCTTCTGGTTTGATCTTGGCTTCTGATATTCAAGAAGGTCTATTGGTCTTTGGAACTACTTATGAACGAGCTTGCTACCTTGAAGGTCAAGTAACTTCTTCGCTCGATGGTTTGCCAATCAATAATGTGTCTGTCAATGTACAAGATATTGTAGAAGCAGGAGTCAATTCTGATTTTATGGGAGATTACAAAACGGGATATGCCAATGCCGGAACTTACATGGTCACCTTTACGAAGTCTGGATATATTCCTAAGACCGAAGAAGCGACTTTGGTAAATGGAGAAGTTACTATTTTAGATGTAGTATTGGAGCCAATGAATACCTTGTCTATAAAAGTAGTGGATGAAGATAGTGGAATGAATATTCCAAATGGTCTGGTAAAATTCTTCAATAATGCAGATGAATTTAATGTCAATGTTGGAGCAGGAGGGGAAAGTACCATTGCTTTTGCTTTAGGAACTTATTCGGTTTATGCAGGTGCTTGGGGATACCAAACGAAAAGCATGAGTTTTGATTATGATCCGATGAATAATTCTTTAGTGATTGAATTGGCTCCTGGTTATAAAGATGATTTTGTTTTGGACTTGGGTTGGGCACAAGACAATATTAATGCTAGCTCAGGAGACTGGGAGCGTGGAGTGCCAATCGCCACTACTTTCAACGGTGAGTTTAGTAATGTCAATGAAGATATTGAGGATGACCTTGGAGAGGAATGCTACATGACGGATAATAGAGGTGGCCAAGCAGGGGCTGGTGATGTGGATGGAGGAAGTGTAATTTTGATTTCTCCAGTTATGAACTTAAGCACTTACACAGAACCAACGGTTTCTTATTATACTTGGTTTTATAACCAAGGTGGTGGTGGTACTACTTCCCCAGATGATTCTTTGATCGTTTCTTTGGACAATGGAATGGAAGAGGTCATCCTAGAAGTCATCACCGAAAGCAATGGTGCTTGGCGCGAAAAATCGGTATTCAAAGTAGCGGATTTTATTACACCAACAGATAATGTGACGATCCGTTTTCGTACCATGGATCAACAGGGATCCGGTCACCTTGTTGAGGCAGGCGTAGATGCGTTTTTGGTAACAGAAGCGGGTACAGTTGGCTCTGATGAGGTAGAAAACCTCGCAAGTCAATTGAGTGTTTTCCCTAATCCATTTGATAATTCTTTTTATTTGCAGTATGATGTTTCGCTTGAGCAAGCAGAAGCTAAAGTATTGGTATATAATGTTTTGGGGCAAGAGGTTTATCAGGAACGTTTGGCCAAAAGTGCTGGTACTTTGGAATTGGGAGCGAATTTGCAGAAAGGCATTTACTTTGTGATGATTGCTTCTAATGATAGTCAAAGCAAGGTGCTGAGAGTCGTGAAGGAATAAGGCATCTTAGTGCTGTTATAAAAAAAGCTCCATTTCAAATCTCTTGAAATGGAGCTTTTTTTATAGTTCTTTTAGGTATCCTTTTTTACCTTTAAAAATGCGTTCCAATAAAGTCTGTTCCTCCTCCGGATCTTCTAAGATATCTGTGGATTCAAAAATTTTGGGTGCTTCTTTCCCTTTCTTTTTCTCTACCAAAATCCGATGAGGTTCGCTTTTTTCCACTACGATATATTTATTTTCTGTACTGTTTAAACGAAGCTGAAATAGGAGGTAATTCCAATCTGCTTTATTCTCTAGCAAGACCACTTTTTTGAAGATCGGTAAAAAGTCTTCTTTAAAAGCGAGCCAACTTTTTTTCTTTTTGATCGAAAAAAGTATTTCTCCTTCTTTGCCATCTTCTAGCAGCGTATGGGCGCCAATCATTCGATGGTGACCAATGTGAAAATTATTATCAAGACTAAAAGATTTGAAACTCGTCACGAGTTCATTGCGGTGATTAGCGCCTTCTAAATGCAAAGGACGCTTATTGATTTCTTCGATCAGAATATTCCTAGGCGACTCATCATAAGGCAAAAACAGTCCTTTGAAAAAAGTAGCACCTGCTACAATTATCGGCTGCAAAAAATCTAGTTCGATCACTGGATTGTCTCTAAAAATAGATGGGGTACTTTCGTCTGGAAAAGAAGTGAGGTCTTGCGGTAGCCTAAAAGTCTTAAGCGAGGCTTCATTGAGATCAATGACTCTTTTTTGACTTCCTCCTAAGGTTTTTAACCGCGCATTTTGTAATACCCCAGAACCTACATTATAGCTTTTTCCAAAAACTTCTACGATGGCTTGTTCGCCAGAAAAGGCCACTTGTAATTTGTCTAAACCAAGTCGTGCATCAAGTACGATTTTTTCGCCATTGCTTGCCGTGGCATTCAATAATTTGTATTTTGCATTTTCCTCAATTCCTTCGATGTCTATTTCCAAATCAGGAAAGGAAACCGTTTGCTTGGTTTTTTTATAGAATAAAACCTTTCGATCGCCCAGGTCCGCTAGCGCAAGGTACTTGCTCAAAGCCGGAACTTCTTGGATCGCATGGGGACTAAGACTTCCATCGTTGAGGCGAAGCATTTCTTGCGTGGTCTCATTATAACAAAAATGTTGATCCCCAGCAGCTAGATTGCGAATGTCTTCACCATTGATACGGATACTTTTTAAGTCGATGTGGGTGATGGGTTCGTTGCTGATATCGGAGAGGTAGAAAGTGGAACTTTTATGGAGATCCATGTAATGCCTATGATCCGCATGTTGGCATTTTACCAATTCCAATTTTCCAAGTTTAAGATACGTATCAAAATCTACGGAGACCAGATGATTGTCGCAGTGTACCACTTCTTGGCTATTGATGTGGAGGACGTACTCTTGTTGATTGCTACTAAAAACCTCATAGCGTTGTGTCCCTTTTTTTTCAGAGCGCAAATGTTTGCTGATCGGGGTCTTGTGTATTAAAAAAGGCTTTAAGGTAGATTCAATAATAAAACCAGTTTGGTTTAAGCCCAATTGAACTTCTTGCACTTTTTTATCTTGGTCGATCTGTATGTTTTTAGAACCAATGCCGGTTATTTTTTCGCCGAAATATTGGAGGAGATTTAATTGTAGATCAAAAACCAATTTGCCAACTTGAATCAACTGCTTTCCGGTACTCATCCGTATAGCGGCTCCTCGAAAGACCAAGGATTGTTTGCTTGTTTTGCCGGGCAAAGAGATCAAAACATCATCTTGCAGAAATACGGTCGATTCCATTCGATTGCCCTCGATATCATACCAATAGCCACGACCATCTTTTCTAAAAAAGCCACCTAGGATGGGATCAGAATAATGGTCTTCCCAATGTTCTGAATTTTTTATCGGAAGATTATTATAATCTCGATAGTAAAACTGATCTGCCGTTTTTAGAATGATCAATTGATGGTTTTTGGGTAGAAAAACTTCCTCGATTTCTGTTTTGTCGATCTGATAAATTTTAGGTTTTTTACGAGCTTCCAGACTTTCTTTGTGATAGACCGCACAAGCTCCTCTTGTGCCCCATACGACCACAATATTTCCAAAAATATGGAAAAAAGAACAAGTCAAATCTCCAATCTTTTGACCCGCTTCCAAGGCAATATTTTCTTGCTGTTTGCTTTGATTTGACATTAGCGATTCGCTTTAATTTTCCTAAGTTTTTTTAGTTTTTGTTCCTGTTTAAATACTCTTCTTTGCTTTTTATAAGTCAAACTCATCACATAGACCAGATCGCTGATGGCTTGGCTAAATTTATAGCTTTCTACAAAGTTATCCTTTCCAAAAATTTCTTCCATAAAACTTTGGCGAGTACCTAGCTTTAGCAAATGATCGTGCCCATTATAAACAGGCGGTCCTTTTCTTTGGTCGGCATCCTCGTCGTCGTCTGCACGCAGAAAAATGCCATTAATCGCCAATTTGCCTTCCTCCCTTCTTGCCTGAATATCTTTGTTTAAGGCCTCCTTAGAAATGATGCCCATCGAAGGTTCTCCATCCGTAATGACAAAAATAGATTTTAAATGATTAATCTCTGGATTTTCTTTTTCCAAAGCCGCCGAAAATTCATTGATGCGAATATGGCATTGTTTGACCCCTTCTCCTAGGTTGGTGCCACCACCACCGCCATACAAAATTCCACGATGATGGATTTTAGCTATTTTTTCCAAAACAGAAAAGAGCAAAGAACGATTGGTGTAATTGCTGCTAAAATTGGCCCCTTCCATAAAATTAGTGCCAAAAAAATGAAAGGCATCATAAGACTTACGATCCTCCAAACCCAGTACCAAAATATAAAGGATTTTAAATAAATTCCGCATCCTAGGATGATTCATCGAGCCAGAACTGTCGAGTGCAAAGGCATTGATTTGCACCACTTCTCCACGGGTAACTTTAGTTCGCAGCGTTTTCATGACTTCCCCGCTCATCCATTTGTTTTGATCCTGTACGGTGTCTGGGTCAAATTCAATTCCATCCGTACTGTGTCGAAAGGGATCAAACTCCGTAGATTTTCGATTGGGTAGGGCAGACTGAAAAATGTTTTTGACAAATCCAATATAGGGACTCACCTCTTTTTCAATTTGCATCATTTCATCCAACCAAAGCTCTTTATTTTTATTGGCTTGCGAAGCGTGTTCGATGATGCCATATTCTTTCATCGCATTGATGCGAAAATTAATTCTATTTTTAATCGCTCTAGCTTGGAGGGAAAAAGCATTGAACCACTCTTCCTGAAAAACAGGGATGGTAAAGGGGGCGTTCAGATTTGTGATTTTTTCCAAATCTTCCATTTCTTCCGCCTCCTTCAGTACCAGGAGTAACTTATCCAACTTTGCTCTTTCTTGGCTTTCTAAATCTCTGTTTTCTTCAAACTCCTTATGCAATAAAAAACTAACTTCGGGAGATAATATATTCCATCTTGGAACACTCCGGCTATCTTGTATTTCCCAACGAATAACCGGACAAGTAAGTGGATTCAAAAGATTGGATAATAGTAGCTCTAAGCGCGCTTGTGCAAGTTCTTTTAGTAAGGCCAAGGAGTTTAATGTTTTTGCATGCGCTAAGATTTTTTTCCTGCGCTCTTCTGGGATTTCCCACCATTTGATGGCCTCTTTTACCTGATATTCCAAGGCGGGCGGATGGTATTGAACCAACTCCCTATTGGGCTTTTTATCTGCGGAACTATAGATGCGATCAATGATACTTGATTTTTCCAAAGAGGCTTGGATTTGCTCGATCTCTGGCTTTTTTTCGGGTGCTTCCTGTAATTTTTCTCGCCTTTCCTCCGGGAAAAACTGTAGTAAGTTTTTTCCATGAAAATCATCGAGCAGTTCTTGGACTTTCATTTTTTCGATATCCTCTTGGTAGAGTTGAAAAAATAATTTGGTGATGACCTTTTCGGAATGGAAGGCTCTATTTTTTTGAGTAAAATTCTTCTTCTTTTTCTTATTGCCCTCTAAGGAATAGTTGAAACCGTATTGGCAATGATGCTGGATGGAAGCGCCAAGTATTTTCCAAGCCTCCTGAACTTTGGGGTCAGAAATATCGACCAAAGAATTGATAGTGGTATTACTAATGCTTGGGAAAAACGTTTTTTGTAAAGCCGTTTGGAGGAGTATATAAAACTGTTCGAAGGCCAATTTGTAGCGAAAACCAGAATAATCAATTCGCTCTTCCAAGACAAAAAGAATTGCTTCTTCTTCTAATGGCTTGGCTTTAACTAAGTTTTTATAAAAGGAAATGGAGTGCCTAAATGTTACCCATAAACCTATAATGGATAAAGGTATTTCCGCATGAATTTTCTGATCTTTAGTCTCTTTTAATTTTCTGATATAGTCTATCCAGAAAAATTTTTCTTGCAAGAGAAAGGCATAACGGATATAATGGCCTAAGTTTTTATTGGAAAAACGATTTAATTCAGGAATAGGAAGGAAAAAACCTTTTGGAATTATTTTTTTCATTTGTTTCTTCCAAAAGGTAGGAGTTGGATGAAAACTAGGCTGCAAAATTCTTTGCAAATCATCATTGGGCGTTGGAGCTGCCTCCTCCATGCCCGGAATAGATTCTTGATCAGATTCCTCTTTCTTAAAGAAAGGTTCATAATTGGCCAAGTCAATGTGCCAAGCCCAAAAACTATCTGCCTTATCATTTGGATAAAATTCGATGAGTATCTTTTGCTGTTGATACCAAGTGGATTGTACCCTTCTCCAGTTTTCTGCCCAGCGTCGCTCAGGAGAAGTATTCGGATCTTCAGAAGTTGTTTTAGTTTCTGACATAAAGGAGTGTCGGGATTAGCCTTTCTTTTGTAAATTAATTTTGCATTCGACTAAGTTATATTTATGTTTGTTAAAATTCAACAATGTCGAGAATAAAAAGAAAATAAGTAAGTGCTTGGACCAAAGATTTCCTAAATTAAACACAATTGACCTTCCTGTCAAAATAAATCGCTATAAAACCTAAAATACAATGCCCTCCATTAAAGAACAGTTTTCTTTCCAACAATTGCCCGATCATTTCGAAAAGGATACCCATATCGGAATAGAAGGTTTGGCCATCCAAGAGTTGCGTTTGCTTGCGGGCGAAAGCCCCAAAGAAGATCTTCTGGTTGTGATCTATAAAAAAAGTCCTTACCTGAGTTTCTATGATACACAAGGAGAGCTGATTGATGTAGATCATTATCTACCAGATACTTACAAAAAAGAAGATACTTATGGCGCGGATAGCCTGATGGCCAATTTGCGGAATTTTAATGTCGCTGAATCTAAGAAAAGCAAAGTCTTTTACCACTTAATCACTGAAGTCTTATCAATTGATGGAGGAACTAATCTCGCAAAAGGACTTCGAAGTCGCTATGGATTTGAAACCAGTAGCGGAATCCTAAAACAATTTTTTCGTGCAGAAGGAATCACTGGAGACATCAGAGATGGTTTATTAGATAAATTTACGAGCTTTTATGCTTTTTTAGAATCCTTGATTCTTTTTCAACAACAAGGTAGAAATAGTTATGTGCACATCACCGCTCAGGATAATATCGTTATCACGCCTTTGCAAAAGAGAAGTGGGATTGCGGTGATGATGGAAACCCAAAATATCAAAGGTCATCTTTTACCGCCCAACCAGTGGTTGATTACCCGCACCAATGACGTCGACTCCTTAGAGCAAGCGCTGATTTTTAGAACCAAAGATATCCAAGACTTTTTTGAAGCGGAGGCGGATGATGAAGTGATCGAAACGGATCGTTATAAATTATACCACACCCCCGGAGAGGTGGAGATAGATAGTTTATTGGACAACACTGGGAATCTTTTAAAATTGGCTGCGCTGAACGACTGTCTACAGATTTTACCTTCTGATAATAACATCATCGTTGTATTAAGTAACGAAAGAGAAGTCACGGTGGTGAATACCCATCGTTCGATCGTTCCGCACAAATGGCCAAAGAAAATTATCTTGCCAGAAGCAAGTCATTGGGTGCGGGCGGATGAAAATATACAAGTTCTTTTTGTACAAAATAAAATAGGAACGATCAGTGCTTATGATATTATTGGAGACCATCCGGAGTTGCTGCAGGAGATCGGAACCTTTGCCTTGGGTTTTGAATTGGACCAAAATGCTTCTTTGATTGTCAAAGAAAAAGAGAGTCGAGGCCTTCTAAAAATTACGACGAATACCGTGGATATAGAAGTACCTGCGGAGCAACAAAACTTCAAAGCAATCTTGGAAAACTTGTCTTATCTTTTTAAAGGAGAAAGTCTGTTTACCGAAACGCAGTTTGCTAAAGTAGTCCAGGAAGAAGCACCAGAAGAAACAAAAACGCCCAGTGTTTTTGAATCTGCTCGCTTTGACTTTGAAGCCAATGTAGAGCAAATGCTGATGGAAGCTGGAAAGAGTTATGAAGAATTATTATTGGTGCAAAATAAAGTCGCTATTTCCCGACAAAACCTTGGAGAAGAACTAACGGCTTACGCGGAAAAAGAAGGCATCTTTTTGGTGGGACAAAGACTACAAGCGGCGATCAACGCCATCATCAAACCTTCAGAAAAGAAAGTTCGAAACTTGGTGGAAGAATCAAGATCTGCTTTGATTCTCGAGGAAGTTAAAGGTTTTCGAGGGAAGATGGAAGACCTATCAGATCCTAATGCTTATCGAGAAATTTTGAATGCCTTACGGCAATTTCAAGAGGAACTCAATGCCATGTTGCCCGATAATACCACGCGGATGATGACGGAATTTAAGAGCATAAAGAATGAACTCAATCTTGCTTTTTCTGACCAGATCGCAAAAGATGGTTCTGCTCTCCAAGAGTTTATCAATGGAGAAATCAATCAAATAGAAAAGGCGATAAAAGACACCCATGATCCCCGACAACTGGAGACTTTACTGAGCACCCATCCGGCTTCTTTGGAGTTGATGAATTTGCTGAAGCAACCCTTCCTTCTACAGAATATCGCGCGTGAACGAAGCCTATCACCGGCTGGCATTCAGAGCCGTTTATTTGCTTCTGTAGCTGCTCGGAAAATTGAATTGAAAAAAGAATTGGAAGCCAAGGAAGCGGAAAAAGGAATTGCCAAAAAGCAATTCGCTAAAATGATTCAGGAGAGCATCGACTTTTTTGTAAAAAATCATACCAAAGATTTTTCTGACCTTTCCCTTTCTGTCAATGCTGCTTATCAGCAAATATTAGGAGACATTCAGCGCTTGGAAAAAACGTATCGCGATGTTCGTTTGGCTACCGATCTGCGGAGAAAATTAGAGCGAAGAATCTTGGAGCGCAATCGCGCAGACTTAGAAAAAATGGTCGCCTTTGAAGGAAAATATGCCTTTATAAAAAATGACCCTGATTTATATGTGGACTTAGAATCTACTGTTCGAACTTTTCCAGTTTGGAGCATGCGCTTGATAGAGAAAAAAGGTTTTTCTGGAACCTATATGGTGACTTTTATGAGAAATACCGACCGAAATGTTTTTCGTCCTGGCGCTACTGAAAATTTAGCTTCAGGAAAAGCCTTCGAGATTAACGAAGAGGAGTATGGTACTTTTGCGGAAAGTTATGAAGCTTATTGTACGGGAGATGTTCCTTACGAATTGGCCGATATCCTTTGGGAGATTTACCAAGGAAAATCTTTGGCGGAGAATTTTCCACAATATTCTAAAATACGAATTGAAAACCTTTTACCAAAATCCAAAGAAGCCGCTAAAGGTTTGCGTTGTGCTTTGGAGAAGAAAAAAAGAGATCATTTAGAACGAAACCGAAAGCGCTTTGTACCAAGAATTAGTCCTGAGTTTATAGATGAGACTCCTTATTTTCAAAGTAAGTTGCAAGAGTTTGTCATCAAAGCCAAATTGCAATTGGTGAGTGGGTCGGGAGCGATTTTATTATCAGGGCCACCGAGTACTGGAAAGTCTGCCTTTTTAAAATTTGCGAGTGCCATTATGAATCGGGAATATTTTGAGCATGCCGCAGATAAATGGCAAACCAAAAATAGTTTGATCACTGCGATTAAATTTGGAGAGAATGGCCCTTATGCTACTCCCGCAGGTTTTACCGTGGCGATTACTACTCCGCATAGTTTGATCAGCATCGAGGAAATCAAGGAATGGCCGGAGGCTTTGCGGAAGTCATTGAATCCTTTCTTTGCAGGCAGTAAAATCTTCGTTGCACCGGATGGGACCAATTATGATATTGGAGAAAATATTTTGCTTTGTGCGGCTGCCAACCTTGGTGCCATGTATCGCCAAGACGATGAACCGTTTACCTCTGATTTTTGGTCGCGGATAGAAGTTGTGGAATATAGTTATGCTCCGGAGCAAGTAGATCGAGAGTATTATGAAGACTTGCATGATATGAAAATCCGACAGTTTTTGACCATGCAGGATTTGATAAAAGAAAAGTTTAAAGTCAATGCTGCTCCGAAGGAAGTGGTCGCGCGAGCACAACATTTTGCGAAACTATTTTTAGAATTTATTTTGCTGCCCAAAGCAGATGAAAATGTTAAGCGTGGCAATTTGCAGGGGTACATCAGAGAATATTTTGAAGATCCAGATGCTTTTGAAGGCAACCAATACAGCCCAGAGGAAGCCGCCAAGGTGGCGCTTCGCCGCCTAAAAGATTTCCAAAAATTTTCTGCCAAAGAATTCTTCGACCTCTACGATCATTTTGTCAATCAACAAAACATCAGAACCAAGCGGATAAAACGCTTGCAAGCTGGAGATATTGATCGCTACAAGCAATTGAAAGGTTTGATTCTTACGGTCCGCTATTTAGAAGGTTGTTTGCGTCATTTGCGGAAAAAGTTTTATGCCACTGCTGGCCAAACGGAAATTGAAGGAACCAATCGAGAGTTTATCAAGTGTGTTTATTTATTAGGGATGATTGGGAAGTTTTAAGGGGCCCATAATTTGCATGGCGGGATTATAAGAATTGATTTTGTCGCTTTCGCAGGGCTTCAAAAATCAGAGCGCGGGAGGCGACAAGCTAATCTTTTGCGGATATCCATTACCAAAAGTTTAGTCTAATAAATCTATTTAAAATATTAATCTCCTTCCTTGCAAGAAAAAGCTAGTAAATAAACTCTATTAAAACGATTGCTTATTTATTGAAAGTTTTAAACCTTGAAAATGAAGATTAGATTATTACTTGCCTTTGTTCTAAGTCTCTCTTTGTACACTTCTAAACTCCTTGCTCAAGAATCGACTCCTTTTCCTTTTGGGGTGGTAGATCAGGTGGAATCCAAAGAACTCTCGGAAACTCGAATCCTCAATATTTATTTGCCACAAGGCTATGAAAAAGATAGTCTAGCGACTTATCCAGTAATTTATCTTTTGGATGGTTCGGCTCAAGAAGACTATCCGCACATGGCGGGGCTTGTGCAGTATTTTCATATGTATCAATTGATGCCGCAGTCCATTTTGGTGGGCATTGCAAATATAGATCGATATCGAGATTTTACCACGCCTTCGGCCAACAAGAAAGACCAAAAGGCTATTCCCAATGCGGGAGGTACTGCCAAGTTGATGGCTTTTATGGAAAAGGAACTCCAACCACTTATTCGGCAAAAATATCGTGGTACTGGCGAGCAAACCATTATTGGGCAGTCGCTCGGCGGTCTGTTTGCTGCCGAAGTTTTATTTACCAAACCCCATTTATTTGATAATTACCTCATCGTGAGTCCTAGCTTATGGTGGAATGATCAGGCTTTGGTGAAAAGGGCGGGCGCTTTTTTACAGAAACACCCTAATTTGAAAAAGAAAGTCTACTTGGCTTTGGGCAGCGAAGGCTCAGAAATGAAAGATGGAATGGATAAATTATTGGCGGTCCTAAATGGAAATGAAGCCAAGCAAATGACCGTTCATTTCGAACCTTTTCTCAAAGAGTCTCATGCTACGATCATGCATCGTGCGACCTATCGGGGATTTGAAGTATTATTTGAAGGGAAGAAATGGGATTAGGAAAACGTGGTTGGTACCGATAAAAATGGCTTGTTGAATGCTCAACAAGCCATTTTTAAATAATTTTTTTAGCTAAAAACTAGCTGTCTTGATCTTTTTCCTCCGTTGGATCTTCCGATCCCTCTTGCTCTTTTTTATCCTCCTCTAATACGATGGCATCGTCAATTAATTCGTTAGGATCAGGCGCGGGTGGGGGAGTACTTCCCAATAGATCATTGAGCTGATTTTTGTCGATATTGATCTCCTCTGGCTTTGGATCGGTGACGATTTTCATTTCTTCGCTGGGTGATTTGGGACCTTCATTATGGTAATCACCACGTGCAAAACGATCTGCTTTGGCAAAGAAATCATCGGTGCCGTCGAGTAGGCTTTTATCATTGTCTTCGATTCGAGGAGCTTCGGAGAAGCCAGCGCGGCGTTCCTTGGCTTTAGCATCTATTTTATCTGCCAAATCTTTGGCCTTTTGCACCATGTCATCCATGTTGCCATCTTGGGCAATTTTCGCATTGGCTTGGTCAACGGCGTCTGGCCCTTCAAAAGGATCTAAACCTTTGGCTTCGCGAGCGGCCGCTTCTTGCGCTTCATCGAAGAAGCCTTTTGCCTTTTTACCCACATCCTCTCCAACTTCTTTGAATCGTTCCATGGCATCTCCTCCTACGTCCATGACTTTGCTACCAATATCTTCTGCTACTCCTTTGGTTTTTTCTAGAATTGGTCCTGCTGCTTCAATGACTTTTCCACCCACATCTTCCGCTACATTTTTGGCCTTGTCCATGGCATCTCCAGATTTATCGAGGATGCTAGCCCCCAAATCTTCCGCTACCGTTTTGGTCTTGTCGACTAGTGGTGCAGTGGCATCTATCACTTTTCCGCCGACCTCTTCCGTAAAATCTTTAGCTTTGTTTACTACTGGTCCCGCAGTTTCAGAAAAGTTCTCTCCGAGGTTGTCCATCACCTCTTTTGCTTTGAGCAAAGCATCAGAAGCGGCATCCTTGGCGGTGTGGAGTACATCCCCCGCGATATCTTTGGCACCATCTAAGGCGTCTCCACTTTTGTCGACTAATTTGCCACCGGCCTCCATTCCAGAGTCGACGACTTTATTTCCAGCTGACTTAGCGACAGATTTAGCTCCAAAGAGGAGTTTTTTGACATCATTAAAAAAACCCATGATTGTATTATTTTTTCAATTTAAATAATGAATGACCTAAGAATAGGACAGTAGAAAGTAAAATACCATTAACTCATTCCCGTTTATCTTTTGTCCTGCAATTAGATAATATTTCCTTCACTAACAGGGTAGAAATTAGGGAATATTTAGGAAATATAAAAATACACTCTACCAGACCGCAGTTTTTCCAGACATAAATAATGAAAAATTAATGATATGCCTTAGAAAGAGAAGCCAGGGTGCTTTCCTTTTCCACTATTTTTATCTCCCAAAAGATATTCTCCTTTGACTTTTTCGTCTGGTATTTGTAAAAAGTTTTCGATTTCTTGTTCAATGTATTGCGCTTGCTCTAGATGCATAATGCCTTTAATGAGTTTTTCCCTTTTGCCATTTTTAAGAATAATACTGACCGAAAAGGCATGGTTGGGAACATCATTGGTGGTACTTTCTACATACTGTTCGACAAAGATTTGTTGGATATCTTGGTTGAGAATACTTTTGTCGTTATAAAACGGAAGCTTGAGCGGGCGATGTTCAATAAGAGTGCGGTCGTGGTCAACGATAATATTTGTCCGATTAAGCATAAGGGTTAGCTGGTTATAAAGCAAACCAATACCTACGGCAATGTGTAGCCCCATAAAAAGGAGCGCAATGAAATTTCCGGAAATGATGGCTCCAGCAGCAATAACAAACATAATACTATTCCAAAAGATGGTAAAGAAAAGTAGACCAGATTGTATGGATCTTTTCCAACTTAATTCAATATCCAATTCATTGGTCAAGTGAAGTACTTCAATACCATTGGGCATAAAAGATTCCGGCTTGTGGCGAAATGGCATGGCATTATGCAATTGGTAAATGGACTCACATTTATGGCACTTGGCGAGGTTATGATCGATGTTGATGTGTTCGGTTTCTATCGGAGATTGGCAGCCCGGGCATTTGACTTTGATTGGGGTCAGCTCTGGGAATACCGGCTTGTAAATTCCTTCGGGGGCTAAATAGGCTTTCTTCATTTTTAAATACTTTTACCTTCGTATTCTTTCTCGATTTTTCGATCGGCAATTAACAAATAATCGTCCTTTCTACTTTATCCATATTCTAAGATACTATTTTGCCAGGAAATGGTTGCAAAATAAACTGCTTTCGCTGCAAGACCTCTAGCGCGGAGCTGATTCTTTTAACCATTGCACCAGTGCTTGACGAACCTCATTATCGCTATGTACCCAACTGGCAGAATCAATATGCGAACTGTTTTCTAGTATTTTAAAATGCAAAATACCACTGTGTATAGGTTTTATTTTGTCAATAAATCTGGCCGCCGCTGCGAGTGGAACCATTCCGTCTTTGTCGCCATGTACACAACAAATAGGCAAGTTTTCTTTTTCTTGTAAATGAAAAACCGGATTAGCCTGTTGGAATTGCTCCGCATCTTTTTTCCCTGCAAACCAATACAAGGGTAAAGAGGCATACATGCCTTCCAAAGCTAGGGGAGCACCAAAAAGAAAAGCTCCAGAAATCAGTTGGTCAGAAAGTCCTAATCTGGCAAGTCGCTTACGATCAAAGGCGATGAGTGCCGCTAGATTGGCGCCTGCCGACATCCCGCCGACGAGTAAGCGAGCATTGGGTAAATTCTTTTTTGCTTTAAGGGATTCAATCAATAAAAGGCTAGCTTCTAAGTCTTCATTGATGGCTGGGTAACTGAAAAAAGGAATTCTTCTATACGAAGGAACAAAAACGGTATAACCTCGATCTACGAAAAATTGAGCATTGGATTGAAATTTTTCTGGGGTGCCAAGCATCCAAGCACCACCGTGATAATAAACCACCACCTCATTGGGATTGGACTTTCCCTCGATGGGTTCACAGCACAAAAGGTATTGACGCGAGTGCGGACCAAAGCGATGTTTGGTGACGCGCATCTGATCTCTAGGCGAATTCCAGACTTTCCACCAAAAGTAAGGTATGGCAATCAATTCTTGCAATAAATTTCCTTTGGGGAAAACAGCGAGCAATAAAAGATAGCCCAAAAAAGAAGCGATTAAGGCCAAGACCATCCAAAGCAAAATCATAGTTTTAATTTTGTTGGAAAGTTAGGGAATCTAAAACTTAATAAAGAAGTTGTTTTAAAATAGACAGATGATTTTTTTGCAAGTCATTGATCTCCAACACTTCAGCTAATTATTTTCACCGTAGCTTTGGCTACGAAAAAATAATGGAGCTTCGTTTTGAAAACCAAGCACTTACAATAATTCTCAACCTCCATTTCAACACAACTTCAAAGCATAGTGCCATAAAAAAAGGGTGCACCTTTTTGGGTGCACCCATCCTTCCTCTCATAACCGTGTTAAGGCTATGTTTTACTTTTCAAGTAGATAAAGGCTGAACTATATTCGGGTAACTTTGAATTTTTTGGTAATCACCATATCCGGTAATTTGATGTCTATATAGTAAATTCCAGAAGGCCAATTACTGACATCGACTGTCGTTTTTTGTTTTGGGAAACGTTCCTCATGAAGTTTTTGTCCCAAAACATTGTATACGGTCACCATCCTCATGTCCACTGGATTATAGTTGTGAATATTGAGAATGTCAGTAGTTGGAACAGGGAATACCGCTAGTCCATCTAGGTCTTTATTGTCTTCTATATCGGTAGAAATAATTCCTGGGGAATCTGGTGCATAAAGGACCAGTGCTTCTTCCATGGCATTGATGGCTTTGATGTGGGTGACCTTGACGGAAGTTGGCGCTTCTTTGCCAACAATGTCATCAATTACACCGATGAAATTTCCAATTTCTCCAAAACCTCCGGTACTTAGTTGATCGATTCTGCTGATGGCAATTTCTATTCGGCCATCCGCCATATCGCTCCGGTCAATACTCAAAAGATCTACACTAGGCGTTCCAAACCAACTTTCAATGGTTTCAAATTCGATCGAACTTGGAAGGATCATTTCTGGATCATATTCTAGAGTAAAGGCAATTCCATAAATGTCTTCCATTGGAATATCGAAGGAACCCAAAACAAGGGGAGCACTAAGCGTTTGTCCCGGCGATAAAGTTCCTAAAGATGCCAGATCAACATAGATCGGTGGATCATTCGGAGTGCCCGGTAAGCTTACTACGGGTTCTACTGGACCATGTTCTAGTCCGTAATTTTCTTGAATAACTTCGAGGTCTTTCTCGTCGATAATACCATCTCCATTACAGTCGCTGTGCTTATAGTTGGTCACGCCATCTGCAAAAAATGCTGGCCAATCTTCGGCGGCTAGGCCATCCCAGTCGGTGCTTTGGTTGGGTCTAGAAAATCCTTGTTGACCAAAGGCAATTCCTAAGTTGAGTAGGTCGCAATGGTTAGCGATGTTATCCGAATTGGCATCGCCGGGCCAGACCTGAGCCACTTGGATCGAAGTGTAATAGCAGACATTGTCTATGGCTAATTCTACGCCACCGATCACCATATTTTCTACTTCTCCAAAAAGGCTGATATTACCTTCCGAGGTATTCGTAGCATCTCTATTGAAGAACATGGTGATACCCGGTGCAATAAATAAAACGGTATCTGGAGTGTCGAAATCAAAAGAGAAGACGTTTCCACCATTGACGATCAATTCATTGTCAATGCCACCAGAGAAATCAAAACTGACAAATTCAATTGGATCACCGACACCAGAAAAATCAAATGCTAGCTCTCCTCCCAAGAAGATATGCAGACCGGAAGCGGCATTAAACATGGTCCATTGGGGAGTGCTGACCGCTTCTGCATAACTGATGTCATTTAGCATCGTCACCTCCACACCATTAGATTCTAGTAGCAGTGCATCGTGGTTATTGAGGTTGTAGCTGAAGCCTTCTTCTAGTTCTTCGAAAGCCACACAGTCATTATTGGGAGTAGGAGGAGAGCTATTGATACAGATATTGTCAAAAGTAGATTCTACCCCACAGATGGTCAGTTCTTCTACTGCCCCAGTAATGCTTACCGTTCCTGCGATCGAATTTGGGCCATAGGGTTCAATGATGATTTCATGTCCTGTACCTAGGCTAATGGTATTGGCATTTGCATCAAAGAAAATGGAATCGCTAACTCCGGCAATGCTAAGATAACCTTCATTGCAAAAGTCAAATGAAACGGAACTAGGAATTGGACTGAAGCCCGTAAAATCTAAACTGATTCCTGCGTTTTGTAAAAACAACGTTTGTCCACTATTGGTGACACTTCCACAATTGGTGCCATTTTGATATTCCCCTCTGACTTCGAAAATACTACTATTATTCACTTCATAGCAATCGCCAAAGCTGACGTCCATTCCTGCGGACTCGAAGACAAAATTACCGGGGATGATTTCATTGCCATTGAAAACCATATTGGGAGATAATTCTTCAAAGTCGATACAGGTATAATCCATTGGGCAAGGAAGGATATCAAAATCCATCTCTACACAACAGTTTGGATTATCATTGATGCAAATTTTTAGGACATCAAAACCTTGGTTGTGATTGATATTAGGGAAGTTGTGTATCGTGATGGGGAGTTGGTCTAACTCATAGGTTCCAATATTTTCTCCTTGGAAGAATACATCGAATAGGTCATTATTAGGATTTTGGTAATTGAAGTTGAGAAACAAATTACTGGTTCCGTCTAGATTACAACCTTCCCAATTGATCCCAACATCTGTGATGCTACAATCTTGGTTGCAAAGCGGGGAGTCCAAGCCAGTTTCGAGTTGACAGTCAGTCGCAACAAGATCACTTACCAGGAATTCTAAAACGGTACTACCGTCGCCATCGAATGGTCCGAGTTGGATGGGAAGATCTGTATAGTTAAAGTTTCCGTAGTTGCTTCCATTGCCAATGACACTAAAAGAATCGCTGCCATTATTTTGATAATCAAACTCTAGATTTACAAAAAACTGGCCATCGGCATTACAGTCGGTAGGATTGACAATAAGATCCGTGATTTCACAAGGATCACCACAGTCTAAGGATTGGAAGTCCGTTTCTGTGCAGCAGTTGCCACTGCCATTGATACAGACTAATAAGAAATCACCACTAAGACCTGACTCAGGATAGTCGGTAATCGTCAAAGGTAGATCTGCAAGATTATAAGTATTGAATACCGCATTACTACTGGTGAAAATCGTGAATAAATCACTATTCGTATTTTGGTGTTCAAAATCAATTTGAATAGATATGGTGTTAGGGCCCGTACATTCTAGAGGAATGACTTCTAGGTCGCTGATTGAGCAGACCAAAGGACAATTTGGAATTTCAACTTCACCATAGAGGGAACAGTCAAACATCGGATCTTGCACTTCTACTTCCATAATTGCTGGAGTAGAAGAAGCGGGAAATGGCCCGATTAGTTGAGGGAATTGCGTATATGGAAATGGACCGTATAAAGTATTATTGATAACCACCGTATATTCAGGGCTATTGATATTTGGATTTTTTTCTACATAAACCAAGGTATAGAATTCGCCATTATAACACTCTATAGCTTCTACTTCCACATTTAAGATAGGGCAGTCCGGGTTGCAATCTCTTACTTCTACTAAACCAGAAATACAACAATTGGGGTCTACTAAATCACAGATTTGGATAGTTGCTCCTTGGCTGACATTGGCATTGTATTCAATATAAATGGGGAGCTCTGTATACGCGAAGGTGCCAAGAATTTCTCCCAATAAAGTGACTTCAAAACTATCGCCTCCAGGATTATTGGCATCAAAGTCAATCTTGTATTTATTGACTCCATTTACACAGCCCAAATCCTCAATCAACAGAGTGTTAAGTTCGCAAGTACTATTACAATTTACGGCCTCAATATTTACGACACCAATGCAGAATGGATCTGCTGCATCAAAAACATTGAATTGTAAATCATTGCCTGTATTGCCCGGAAATGGACCGAGGGTAATTGGAAGGGCGGCGTAATCAAAAGTTCCATAAAAGACACCATTGCCAACGATCATAAAGCCACCTAGCCCCGGGTTTTGTACCTCAAAATCTATATCGACCGTAAAGTTACCCGTAGCATCACAATCGGAGGCTTCTCCGATTAACTCGTGTATATTACAAGCGTTAGTACAGGAAACAGTTCCTAATTCAAATACAGCTTTACATTCTTGGTCGTTTTGGTCGATCACTATAAATTCATATTCGGTAGTGCCATCGCCAGGGAAGGGGCCGATCGTTAGCCATAGGTCGGAGTAGGCATAGGTGCCATGATTCATCCCATTGCCCGTGATATAAAAGGAATCACTAGTTCCAGTATAGTTGAAGTTGAGATCAACCAAGAAATTTCCATCTTGATCACAATCCCAAAACTCTACAATCAGATCATTGATTTCGCAATCATTGATGGAGCAGTTGACTGGGCCAAATCCTATAAATTCTTTACAATCTGGATTGGCTAGGTCATAAAAACCTAGTTCGTATTCCGTAGTGCCATTCCCAACAAAAGTACCAATGATAGGAAGTGGATCAGCATAACTAAAGTGGCCATAATTTTGGCCATTGCCGATGATGCCGAAGGAATCAGCATTATTGGTGATGTCTAATAATTCGACCTGAATACTAAATGTTCCATTGGGGGTACAAGGGAGTATTTCAATGGCTACTTCAATGTCATTGAGGTCACATGGATTACAGCCCTCTGGGATAATCTCTACCCATTCGCTACAGTTAGTGGGATCACTGTCTTTGACACAAACTTTTGCCACTTGGTAGATCGGTGATCCACTCGGTAGATTAATGCTAAGTGGGAGCGCAGAAAAAAGATAAGTACCAAAAGTAACACCATCTAAATATAGTTCGAAGAATTCGTTGCTAGGATTATTAAAGTCAAAGTCTACCTCTAAAACGGAGTTGTCGCAAAATTGGACAACAGTTGGATTGCCTATAAAAGTACTACAGCCGCTTTGCTCAACATCTACAAGCTCAGAACAACAACTCGGATCGTCTTTTACACAAACCTTTGCTGTATAAAAAGCATTCGTATTTGGAAGTTGTTGGAGGCCAAGTGGTAAAGCAGAAAATGGATAAGATCCATAAACGGTACCATTCAAATACAGATCAAAAGAATCACCAGTCACATTGGTATGATCAAAATCAATTTCAAAGTAAAAGTCATTACAGTAATGGATCGCGTTTACGTTTTCTATCGCACAGTTGCTTTGGAAACCAGTGGTATAACACATCTCAATGAATTGTAAATCCGCCCCTCCAAAAGTGACCGAACTTAGAGCAGGATCAGAGATCGTGATGATATAATAATTGCTGCCGGGAATCAGTTCCTTGCTTACCTTGGCACCACCTGCTAGGGTAGTAGGTAGAATACTGATATCATTGATGTAAAGAATGCTTTCTCCATTGGCTGCAAAATTAAAACCAGCAGCGCCACCATAAGCAAAGCTAAAGCTCGTTACTGTTTCCGCAACATTTGTAAAATCAACTTTGACATTGATACTATTAGAAAGGTAGAAAGCCGAATTGTTTGGGTTTTCAAGATTTCCAAAGACTGGATTTGCTCCAGCACCGGGAAGGTATTCCTCCAAAGTGATTTTTAGATCGCTATTGGTACTGCTGATTTGAAAACCTGGGTTTTGCCCGCCACCTTCTCCATAGAAAGTACCTGCTGGAAAGTCCGTAAAACTAAAACAGCTCGTTTCAGTTACCGCAGCATCAAAGCAGAAGTCTTGGAGTGCCAAACCTTCCGTACCACCGATGGTGATGGTTTCGAAGATGGGGCCTTTTAGGCTTAAGTAATATTTTGAATCTGACGGAATAGAAGAATCAATGGTCATTATGACCACGGTACCATCAGGAAGTACACTAGGTACCTCCTCGATATTTTCAAAATAAAAGGTAGTTCCATTATTGATTTGTAGATTTAAACCCTTTCCACAACAACTAGGAAGTAAAGTGAAGTTCACCTCCGCAATAGGATCGGGGAGTCCTGAAAGGTCGACTTTCATTCCAATGTCATCAAAGGCGAAGAGATCATTATCTACTCCAAGGTAGCCATGTAAAGTTAAGTTGCCGAATTGACTATTATTGTTTTGATCTATCCAATTTTCTAGAGTTAGTTTGATGTCGTCCGTTAGTACAAAGAAGGGATCAACGGTAGCACCTGGCTGGCTATTGGAGGCAGAAAAAATAAAGGGACTATTGTCATATTGTACATCCAAGCAAGTTGGAGAAATGATGAGTTCGCAATCCGAATCTAATCCATAGAGTTCTGCAACATCATTTAGATTAAGGGCACGGTCATAGACTCTTAAGTCATCAATAAAGCCTTGGAAATCTCGTCCGATATAATAGTCGTCAGGATTGTCTCCAATTTGAAAATCATAAGTATCATCAGCGTTTCTCAATTGTCCATCGCGGTATAAGAAAATTTCGTTTTGGGCATTACGTACAAAAACCAAATGATGCCAATTTTGGTCATTCCCTAAATTTGGATCTTGGTTCCATTCATTGTCCCAAAGTCCGTATCCAGAAGTACGATCTCCGGCAAGTGGCGTGTTTCCGTCAAAGAGACCTACTTCAAAACCTCCCGTTACATTGGGACCTTTACTGATGATTCTTTGGAAATTATTACTGGTAGATAATGTTTTGAACCATACGCTTACCGAAAAAGCATCACCACCCGCCAAGGCATTTTCAGTAGTGGAAGCTACAGAAAGATAATCCGTAAACATTCCTGAAAGCCAAAGCGCACATCGATTGCCCCCCATTCTACCTTCCCCGTAAGAGAGATTTCCATACTCCGTCACTGCGGCATTTCCAGCTTTTTCCTCTAGATTCTCACTAAAACCCATTTGCAAGATTACTCCATCATCAATAGATTGAGCAGGCAAAATGGAGGCCATGCAAAAGCATAAAGCTAGAGACTGGAGTAGCCTTAAAAACATTTGATTAGGTTTGATTAGGGTAAGCGTAATTTTCATATGTCTATTTTCATTTATAGGTTGAAGGTCACATGGAGCTTACCACGATTAAATAGTCATTTCCTTGTGTAAGATAATGCCGATTTAATCGTGGACGTTTCATAGAGAAACGTGTTTAGGTCGGTTATTACTTATTGACCTTACAATAATCGAGAAAATCCTGATTTGGAAAAAGAACATTTATGCTTGATTTTTGGATTTTTTTTGACGAAATTTAAGTTTTGGAAATATTAATTCATTGATTAACAGGTGTTTATGGTGTTTTGGGTTTTGTAAAAATTGTGAAAAAAAATGTTGTCGAATCGTTTAATCCAACTTTTATCGGTATTTACCCGCAAAGAAATGACCCGTTTCTATGAATTTAGCCATTCTCCTTACCACAATAAGCATGAGGAAGTACAAAAGTTAGTCGCTCATTTTAACCAAATTTACCCTGATTTTTCGGAAAATAAGGTCAATCGAACGGCCCTTTTCAAGCTTTTGTTTCCAGGGCAAAAGCACGAGCAGCCTAAGTTGGCCTTGATTTTTACTTATTGTCTTCGTTTGGTAGAGCAATTCTTAATTACAGAGCAGTTTAAGGGAAAGGAGGGAACACATCGGGTATTATTGCTACAGAATTTACGACAAAAAGCGCAGAATCGCCAGTATGAGAAGGTATTAAAAACCCAAGAAACTTGGTTGGATAAAAATGAATTGCGCGATGGCGAACATTTCAACTGGCGCTTTCAAACGCTTTCGGAGGCGGATCAATATTTTTCCCTACAAGCCCGATATGCCAAAGGAGATAGTTTGCAACGCAAACAAGATAGCCTCGATCATTTTTATCTATCCGAAAAACTAAAGGCAGCTTGTGAAATGGCCGTTCGCCGGCGAGTCACGCACCAAGAGTACGATAATGCTTTGATGGAGGCTTTGCTAAAGGAATTGGAACAAGACTTTGAAAAGTATTTGGAAGTCCCACCTGTTTTGGTGTATTATCAGTTGCATAAATTGATTCTTTCGGAGGAAAATGAGGATTATCAAAAAGCATTGGTCGTGGTGCGAGAGCAGGCTCGATTTTTTCCGATCAAGGAATTACAGAATTTGTATAATTATTTACAAAATCACTGTATCCAGCAAATCAATCAAGGAAAACTCGATTTCTTGGAAGAAATTTTTAAACTCTATAAATTCCAATTGGAAGATCGGCTTTTGTTTCTCAATGGAAATTTACCAGAGTGGAATTATAAAAATATAGTCACCACTGGTTTGCTTTTGGGCGAACAGGAATGGGTGAAGGATTTTATCGAAAAACACAAAACAGATTTGGTACCAGAAGTAGCCGAAATTGCTTATTCCTATAATCTCGCCTATTATTTTTACAGCACCAAACAATACGATAAAGTATTGGAACTCCTCTTGCATTTAGAGTACAGCGACATTCGTTATGCGCTCAGCGCCAAATTACTTTTGCTCAAAACCTATTTTGATTTAGACGAATACGAAGCGCTTCTTTCCCTGAGTGATTCTTTTCGCCAATACCTACAACGCAAAAAAGAAATCAGCGATTTTAATCGCCGAGGCTATTACCAACTGTTGAAATTTACGCGAAAGATTTTTCAAATAAAAATGAAGGTGACTTATGCGACAAAGGAGCGCTCTTTGAAGGATATTGAAAAATTGCGATTGGAAATGGCAGAAGGAAAAGTCCGTTTTAGTCGAGCTTGGTTAGAAGGGAAAGTGGAGGAAGTTTATCAAATGGTAAAGTGAAAATGAAGTACCAAGAAGCGAGAAAACAGGATATTTATCCAACGTAAAAGAAAGCAATCAAAGCTCTTACTACTTCCCCGGTTTTAATTGATCCAAAACCTTATACATATCTCCTTTAGAGATGCGACAACCCTGTTCCATCATTTCAAAAAGCTCCATTTCGCGCGTTTTTTTATACGTTTTTTCGGCACGGTAAATTTGCAGTTCTGCATTAGAAGTTTGTAGTTGTTGCATCATTTGTTCGGGCGAATCATTGCGGGTAAAATCAATGTCCGATTGACCTTCCACGCGAAGACCACGAAGTTTGATTTGGTCAGGGAGGCAGGAAAAAATCTGCAATTCATTGGGAGTTCGATGCTCTAGAAAATTAATCTTTTCCAGCGTTTGTTGAAATACGATATCACTAAAAAGTACGATCAGTTTTTCTGCCTTCGGCAAATCCGTCTCTTTCAGTTTTTTCCAATCCTCAGCGGTGACCGTATTGGAAGCCAAAAAACGAATGAATTGAGCTTCCAATTCTTGCAATTCTTGAGAGTTCAAACGACGGTATTTCATGTATCTATATTTATTTTTCGAAGAACGATTTATTTTAGCGGCGTAAATTTAAGTAAAACCTCCATTGCAAGGTATTTGCTTTGGTCTTTTTTTACTGGTTTTCTAAAGAAGGTCCAGCAATTGAGAAAGAGACTGAATGGTATGAGTCGCTTGGATGGAGGTAGGGGTTTCCAAATTATTGGGATTGTACCAACAAGTATCCAATCCAAAATTTTGACCGCCTTTTATATCTGAGTTGAGGCTATCGCCAATGACCAAGACTTCGTTTTTGGGGGGCTGGTCAATTTGTTGAAAAGTATAATTGAAAAAAGCCGGATTCGGTTTGGCAAAACCAATTTCATCCGATACTATAATGGCATCAAAGTAGTGGCCAATCCCCACTTTGGCAATCCGGGGCCTTTGGACTTCTTTGAGTCCATTGGTGATGATTGCCAAGCGATGCTTTTTATGGACGGCCTCAAGTAGCGCTTTGGCGCCATCCAAAAGACGAGCATGATCAGTCAAACCTTGCAGGTAGCCCGCATTCATTTTTAGTGGGTCACCAGATAAGCCTGTCGCTTCCAGAAAAAGTCGGAAACGTTTAGACCGTAGTTCGATGGCACTGATCTTGCCTTCTTCGAATTCGTGCCATACTTGGGCATTTCCTTTTTTATAAATCGCATAAAGCGCTGACTCAAAAGAATGCCCCTCTTGTTCCATCATTTGCGCAAATGCCAAAGGAGAAGTTCCCGTAAAATCCAATAAAGTATTGTCGATGTCAAAAAGAAGCCAAGGGTATTTCATCATTTTGTTTTATTGCGAATGTTCGAAATTAGTGTGCAAGCATTTAGACTTCCTTTGCCAAGAAAATATGCTTAAATCCAGCCCAGCTACCAAAGCCATAGCTGATGTGCAAAACTAAAAAAGCCACTAAACAATGAAAGAATAAAACTGGTTTTTTTTCTTGCCAACTAATCTGTAAAGCAACCAAAGCAATCCCCAAGCCATAAAAGGCAATAGGAACCAAGAGTAAATAAAAAATCCACGATGGCACCCAATTTAGATAGGCCATAAAGCCCCAAAGCAAGAGGTCAAGTAAGTAGGCTACAAAACCCATTGGAATAAAATGTCGGAGCGATAAAGCGTCCAGCGTTCCAGTATATTTGGCGGCTCTTACGACCCATTCTCCATTGCCAAAATTGTTTTGCCAAAGTTGGCGATAAGTAGCTCGGGCAAAATAAGTGAGGTGGACATCTGGAACCAAAAGCAATTTTCCACCCTGGCGTTTGATGCGTCGATTGTGTTCGATATCTTGATTGCGAATCAGGCGTTCGTCAAAATAACCAAAGCGTTCGAAAACATCTCTTCGGTAACAACCAAAAGGAACGGTATCCGCTTCGCGGGCGCTTGTTATACCCGTTCGAAAAGAAGAATTGCCAACGCCCAAGGGATGGGAGAGTACGCTGGCGATGGCTATTGCTGCCGCTCGATTGGTGCGAGGCTGGGTTTTCATGAGTCCTCCAACATTGTCAGCTCCAGACTTTTCCAACCAATCCAATAATCGAGAAATATAAAAACTAGGATAAGCGGCATGTGACCCCCAAATATAAATGACAGCACCAGAGGAAGCGCGGATACCGCGATTAAAAGCCTGCGGCGCGAAACGATCCGGATTGTCGATCAAGCGAACATTAGGTTTTGCAATGGCAATGTTCTCAACAATACTTTTGGTCTGATCTGTACTGTTTCCATCCACCACAATAATCTCCATATGATCCATTGGATAATCTTGATCAAAGGCATTTTGTAAGACACCTTCGATGAAAGCTTCTTCGTTATAACAAGGGATGATGATGCTGATTTTTTTCAAGGAAGCAGGTTGATGTTTTTTAGTGAGGTAATAAAAATGACTTGGGGTTTACTGAATTAGAGCGCTTGGTAAAGCGCAATTAGTTTTTCTTTTTCGCTATTCCAATTGTATTTTTCTAAAAATGCTTTTTGACCGTTTTGGCCCATGCTTTTGGCTTCCTCTTCATTTTGCAATAGATAATTGATGGCCTTTGCAATGGCACTTGGATTTAATGGATCTACACAAATTCCACAATTATTTTGCTCGACAATTTTTTTCCATAAGGGAAAATTCGAGGCAATCATTGGAATGCCATTGGCCATGTATTCAAACATCTTTACCGCATAGGCGACTTGGTAACTTTCGATTGGATGTAAGGTCACCAAGCCGATTTTTGATTGAGACAATACCTTTTCTACTTCGCTTTTATCAATATATCCCAAAGCATTGACCTTGTTCCATCCGGCAGATTGGAAAACTTGTTTTTTATAATCCTCTTCCCACCAATGTCCAGCGAGATTTAGTCGACTGTCTACCGCTTTTAGAGCTTCAACCATTTCTAAAATACCTCTCACCTTGGTCAAGCTGCCTATATAACAAAGTTCATTTTTTCGCTTAGTCCAGTCTGTTTTTTTTAATACTTTTTGGGGATAATTACAGACCTCTACAGAGTGCTTATTGATTTTGGAAAATCGATTTTGTATATGAGGAGTAGGAGAGACTACAGCATCTAATTGGCGTACCGTATGGTTTTCCATTCGCTCATAAATTTTGGAAATCATTGGTCGGATAAAACGAGGAATATAACTTTTGTGTAAGATTTGACGAGGTACATCTTCATGGCTATCATAGATGACTTTCTTTCCAAGTTGTTTTAATTTTTTGCCCACTGGCAATAACTCCGGATCGTGAAAATGATAAATACTGGCTTCTAGTTTTAGCGCGGCCGCTAAGACTGTTTTTTTAGAAAATAGGAATCGGGGAATACGAGCTTTTGATAGATTGATATTGTGTAAATTCACCCCTTCTTTTACTCCTGTTTTTTCTGTTTGGTTGGCTATTAATAAATGAACCTCATAACCTGCCTGTGCCAGAGACACACATTCTCTATAGAAAATCCGATTGTCAAAAGCCGGATGTACGGTGGTGATATGACAAACTTTGATGCTCATTTGATCGTAGCGTTTGCGGTCTGTTCCGAGTATACTTTTTTATAGATTTCAATCATCCGATCCAAACACTTTTCTTTACTGTATTTTTTCAAAACAAATTGCCGTCCGGCTTTGCCCATTTTTTTTCGCAAGGTAGCATTTAAAACCAATTCTTCTATCTTTTGTAAGCAAAACTCAAGATTATCTGAAGGAATCAAAAATCCAGTTGTTCCCTCCACAACAACCTCGGGTAAGCCCCCTACTTTTGTCGCGACCACCGGAATTTCCATCGCGGAAGCTTCCAAAACGGCTACCCCAAAACTTTCTCTTTCCGAGAGGTTGAGTAAAATATCAATCTCTGCTAAATATTGGGGAACCAAGGAATGCGCAATGGCCCCCGTAAAGGTAAGTTCAGGAAGAATCCCTAGTTTCTTGGCAAGTGTTTCTAATGCGGCCCTTTGCTCACCATCTCCAAGCAATAAAAACCGCAAAGGAAGATTTGGATGTTTGGCTTTTAGTTGGGCAAAATAGTGCAAACTCCGATGGTGCTGATAAATCGTTTTAAGCCCTTTTACCGATCCCAAAACTATTTCCTGTTGGGTAAATAAATTCTTTTTAATGGAGGGGTTAAATTTTTGCACATTGATTCCAAAGGGGCTAAGTAGGACTTTTTTTGTGGTGTATTTACTGGTTTCTTGGGCGAGACTTTCGCTGGTCGCTAAGATATAATCTGAATGTTTTAGGGCATACTTTACAAAGTAGCGATGCAAAAAACTTTTCTTTGGATGGGCCATGATATCTGAGCCCCAGGCAGAACTGAGGAGTACTTGTTTTCTGGAAAGTTGGGCAGCGACTAATCCGTGATTTCCTACACCGTGGGCATGTAAAATATTGGGTTTGAAATCTTGAATGATTTTAGCCAATTTGCTTTGGTAAGTGAAGAGGTCAAAATTATTGAGTAGTCCGAGGAGGGGGATTCTTGGTTGATCTTTGGCGTAGAGTATTTGGATATTGGGATGGGCTTTTGTCCACGGATATTTGTTTTTTCGTAAGCTAAAAATTCCGATGGTCAATCCGCGTTCTGCAAGTCCAATCGCCCATTGCTGGGTATGAGAAGAATTGGCATCACTGAGTAAAAGGATTTTCATGGCGGATAAGGAAAGTGGAGATAAAATATTTAAATTGGGAAATAATATATTAATAAAAATGAGGTGTGATTGAGGCATAGCCACCTCTTGGGGTGGGACCCACCCACAGTACCGCCGCCGCCAGCTTTCCTGCCATCGCAAATTTAGGCATTCGCCTATCTGCCATGTCAGACCAAGTGCTGCAAGGTTGTGGTGTTTTAAATTTTCGATAGCTCTTTTCGCGAAGGTATACCTTGATTAAATCGATACATAGACGCAAAAGGGACTTGGATTCCATAATTGATGTTTGAGAAAATAGAATTTTGAAAGAAAACCGAGTTTTAATTATTTGATTATCAGTTTGTTGTAAAGGTGAAAATAAAATTAAAAAAATCTCGTTCTTGGACAAATCTCGTGGTCAACCAAAAATAAGAACCAAAAAGCGACTAAAAGGCCTGTGACAAGCTTGCCTAGTTAAGCGTTTGTTCTTCTTTTTGGTTGACTCACACACGAGATTGAGTTCACTCCGTTTATGAACCTCCGTTGTCGGTTTGTCAGAGAATCAAAAATCTTAAAATGATCCTTCACCAAAATTAAAGGTACTCATTATTGCTAGATGTCTGCTTATTTTTCAAGAGAAGAAATTTGCCAATAAAATACTAAAACTAAGAATTGGTAAATGGCTGCCCCGACACAAAGGTACATAAAGGCAGTTGTACCATCTAGCTCATTTATTCCTGCTAAAATTAGTGCTCCAAGTTTTAAAAATAATCCTAAGATAGCCATAAAAAAAGCTTGTTTCTGTTGGTGGACAACCAGTGGCAATTGACTGACTGGATTGGCCAAAAAATTGAGGAAGAGCCAAGGGCTTAATATCCGAGCGATCTGACCCGCTTCGCGCCAATTTTCTCCAAATAGAAAAGCAAAAAGATCAGGAGCAAAAATAAATAGGAAAGCAAAAGCGGGAAGCCCTATCAGAAATAATTTTTGGAGAATAGACTTTAGTAATTCGCGTAAGGCTTTTGGGTCTTGCTGATAAAGTTCTGATGCTTTTTGATAAAAAACAGGGGTAATTGCTTTGCCGATTAAACCCAATGGTGCTTTGATGATGCGCAAGGCAAAGGCATAACTGCCAACTAAACTTGCGGTAAAAAAATAGGCTAAGAAAAAAATGATCCCTTCATTGAGCAAAAGGTCTACTCCGACATGCGGGGTATTGACTAAGGGAAATGCGCGATATTCTTTGGCGACGGATTGTAGTTTTTCTTTTTGGATTTCCTTGCGGAAAAAAGGCCATTGGGGCCAGCATTTTTTTAGGAAAAATAAAAACCCAGTCCCTAGTCGAATCAAAAAACCAAGGATTAATCCAAGGCTTGGCCATAAGGTGGAAAAACCTATTTGGGCGAGTAGCCCGGTTGAGGTTTGAGCGATTTGTGTTTTGGCGATATAGGCAAATTCTTTTTTTCTAACCAACCAATTTTGCAAACTATTAAAACTACTCAGTAAAAATATGCCCACCGGCAAACCATAAATCAACCAACCCAATTTTTCCATTTCCATCCATTGCAATAATGGCCTTTTAAAAACCAATAATAACAATAAACTTAGAACACTGAAAAAGAGGTTTAGGATCAAGGCAAGTCCCAGAACTTGTAAGCCTCGCTCTGCTTTGGCGGGTAAAACTACCGCTAATTCATAACGCAGGCCCGCCAAACCAACGAACATCATCATCAAAGAGGTAAATAGCGCCAATTGTCCAAAATCTGCTTCAGTATACAACCTTGCCAAAATCAAAGCGCCCAGAAAGTTGATTCCTTGAGCGAGGCTAGTACCGCCCATCATTTTTCCAACATTGCGTGCAAATTCTGATTTGACAAACATGGGGTAAAGATAAGGGACTTTATAAGGCTTCAAAATTGTCTAAGTACTAAATGAACTTTTAGCACAACTTCAATTATTTAATTTGATTACAAGATTCACAAGTAAGTGCTTATCTTCGACCCGATGGAACAAAATAGGAAAAGGGAAATTTATTTTTGGTTGATTTTGGGAAGCTTGAATTTCTTGCTTTTTCTTCCTGCTTATATTGCGGATATGGATCGCAGTAGTTTCTTTCCATGGCAAAGTTTTTGGCAAAACTCCATCTTGCAAATAGGGAAAGATTTGTTCTATAATCGACCCAATTTGGATGTCTTTCGGTGGAGTATCGAATTTTCCCTTTTATTGTTTTTGTCTAGTTTTTTATTGCCCGAAAAACTTAGGAAAGCAAAGGTTCTCCTAAGTTTCTTTTTTCCCTTTTACTTGCTTTTATTGTTCTATCAGATTTACCATCAATCTTTTTATGCGATCTACCAAACGCCTCCATTTTTTTATAATGATTGGGGCTTATTGAAAGTAGGTTGGAAAATATTTCTCCATGATTTTAATGGGCGTTTTGCGGTGCTACTGCTACTGGCTATTTTGGGATTGATTTTGATTTATTTTGCCTTGCGGTTTTTAGTTCGATTTTTGTCGAAATCTGTTTTTTCTATTGTCTCAAAAAGCGTGATGCTCTTTTTTTTATTGGAGAGTTTGGTCTTACTTTTTCGCTGGGGATACCAAGCTTGGCCCGAGCATTTTTTACAATTTCATATCGCCCCCATTATCAAAAATATCAAGGAATCCAAAGAAGCCCATGCCCAGATGAAAGCGATGGATATCCCACGTCTGGTAGCACATCAACCCTATAAGGAGTTGGAGTTAAAACAATGGCCTAATTTCTTTTTTATTTTTATAGAGTCTTATGGCAGAGTACTTTATGATGAGGAAAGTTTGCGGAAAGATTATCTTGCTTACTTACCGGCTATCAATAATTCGCTAGCAGAAAGCGGCTGGTACAGTCGTTCGATTCTAAGTACCGCTCCTGTTTCTGGAGGTGCTAGTTGGGTGTCTTATTCTACTTTTTTAAATGGCTTTGATTTTCAAAATCGAGGAACTTATTGGGCTTTGCTAAATGATACTTTATTCAATCGGTATCAACATTTTCCACGTTTACTACAAACCAAAGGCTATCGAAATTATCGCCTCAGCGCGATCGGTGGTTCAGCGGATATGGAAATTCCTTGGGAGACCTATACGCAGTTTTATGCCGTAGATGAATGGATACTCAATGAAGATTTTGATTACAAAGGTTTGCTCTACGGCTGGGGCCCTTCGCCCCCCGATCAGTTTTCTCTGAATTTTGCCAACCAACTCATTCGAGAAAAACAAAATGGCGATCCCTTTACGCTGTTTTTTATTACCCAAAATTCTCATAATCCCTTTCTTTGTCCAGAGGAAGTTGCGGAAGATTGGCGCAGCCTAAATGATGTTACCGTAAACCAATCTCAGGATTCCAGAATCTTTGAAAAACCCAATCTTGAAAGTTACCAAAAGTCCATCCAATATCAATTGGAATTTATTGCTGATTTTATTCAAAAAGAGGGAAGGCCAGAGGATATTTTTGTAGTCGTTGGAGATCATCAGCCGCCTTTGTTTCCAAAATCAGGGGCAGGCTTTGAAACACCTTTGCATATTATTGCTAAGGATTCTTTATTGCTCCAGCAGTTGGAAGAACAAAATTTTAGTTCCGGATTGGAAGTTAAGGATACCTCAAAGTATATGAAACACGAAGGCTTTTATTCTCTCTTCCTGCATCATTTGACCAAACGTTATGGACAAGATTTGCAAAAACAGCCGACCTATTTACCAAATGGCTATCCCATTTATAAAAAATAAACGTTCTTGGACAAATCCCGTGGTCAACCAAAAATAAGAAC
>CAYQRA010000002.1:0-33024 GCA_964419315.1 uncultured Saprospiraceae bacterium
ATATCGTCGATGCCTTTACAGGGGAGGCCATTGAAAAATGCCTCTTTATGCTTTATGACAATCTTTCGGACACGGTAGTTCGCAAAGACATTCCTTTTTATTTTTCTAAAACGGACGAACTCGGCAACTTCCGATTACAAAATATCAAAGCGGATACTTTCAAAACTTTTGCGCTCCTAAGCACCGACCCCAACTACCGATACGATCAGCCCTCAGAGCAAATTGGTTTTGTCGATTCCTTCATCGTATTGAACGATAGTGCGCGCATCAATTTGCAATTGCGGATTTTCAAAGAAAGCCCTAGACTGACGCTTAATAAAAAAGAAAAAGCAAATTTTGGTTTTTATAAACTCCTTTACAACCAAGTTCCCTATGAAGCTCAATTAACCTATGACAGCCTTGGGCAAGATTTCATCAAAGCACTAGATCAAGATACTTTAAAGATTTGGTATAATTGGCAAAACGATCAGAGTTGGAAAATCTATTTACAGCAAGATACTTTATTAGATACTTTGGCCATCGACACCATTGGCAAAGCCGCTTTTTTGGCCACTGCCAAACTAAGAAGCAACCTAGATGGTAAAGATGTCAAGCAAAAAATCAATCCCGTTCAAGGAATAAGTCTAAAATTCAATCATCCCTTAAAAACAATCGACACCACGCAGTTTTTCTTATTGGCCGATAGCACCAAAATCCAAGTATTTCCCAGCATAAAAATAGACAGTCTCGACCAAAGGAAACTCCTTCTCCAATACCCTTGGGAAGCCGGGCTTGATTATCAATTGCAAGTCTTCCCCGGAGCCCTCCAAGATATTTACGGCTTGACTCTTGATAGTTTAGATCAGAGTTTTGTAGCACAAAGTGCGGATGATTTTGGTATTTTTACCATCAACTTAATAGAGATGGATAGTACACAGCAACATGTTTTTCAATTATTGAAAGGAGAAAAAGTGCTACGAGAAGAAATTGTAGCCGAACAATCGAGCTATACCTTTAAATATGCGGGACTAGGATTGGGGACAGATTATAGAGTGCGGCTCATTGAAGATCGTGTACCAAATGGGCGTTGGGATACAGGAAGTTATGACGAAAAAAGACAAGCCGAGCGGCTTCGAATAGTCCCCTTGCAGGAATTAAGAGCCAATTTTGAATCAGAAGAAACAATTTCAGGGAAATTTTAGGGTTTTATTAAAGAATTTCAAAAAAACAAAATGATTCTACGATCAGAAAATTTAGTCAAAATTTATGGTAGCCGGAAGGTCGTTAAAGAAGTTTCCCTAGAAGTAAATCAAGGAGAAATCGTAGGTTTATTGGGCCCTAATGGAGCAGGGAAAACCACTACTTTTTATATGACGGTGGGTTTTATCAAACCCAATTCTGGCAATGTATATTTAGACGATAAAGACATCACAGAATTGCCGATGTACCGCAGAGCGCAAAACGGAATTGGCTATCTCCCACAGGAGCCTTCGATCTTCCGTAAGCTAACCGTCGAAGATAATATTGCGGCTGTTTTGGAAATGACCAACCTATCCAAGCAAGAACAAAAAGAAAAACTAGAAAGCTTAATTGAAGAATTCCGTTTGGAAAAAGTCCGCAAAAGTCATGGAGATACCCTTTCGGGCGGAGAGCGTCGCAGGACGGAAATCGCACGTGCATTGGCGACTTCGCCAAAATTTATTTTACTCGACGAACCCTTTGCGGGAATTGATCCTATCGCAGTGGAAGATATTCAATATATTGTGGCCAAATTAAAAACGAAGAATATCGGAATCCTTATCACCGATCATAATGTACAAGAAACCTTATCCATCACCGACCGAGCTTATTTGATGTTTGAAGGAAACATTCTAAAAGCAGGAACCGCAGAAGAACTAGCAGCAGATGAGATGGTTCGGAAAGTTTATTTGGGTAAAAATTTCGAATTGCGGCGCAAGGTAATTGATGTTGATCGAGAAAATACAGATATTCTTTGAAGTCTTGCACTATAACGACATGAGTTCTATCAAAACATCTTGCTTTTTTCTTTGCTTCTGTTTTTTTATCGGCCTCTTCGGTGCTTGCCGCTCCGATGTGGACAAACTAACGCCTGCCGAATTACAACACATCGATACGCTCTACACCAACCATATCAATAAATTAGGTCCTGAGTTGGATAGCCTTTGCGCCCTCCGAGAAGATAGCCTGATCCAAATAGCCGTGGATTCTATGATCGAAGTTCGTATGGCAAAAACTATTAAACAGACAATGAAACGTCTAGGTGACCGTAAGTTAAAATAGACCTATGAAAAAAAACCACCTTCTTCTTGCTATCGTCGCCCTATTCGGCTTACTTGGCTATGCTTCCTGCGGAGCATCAGAAGAAGACCAACTTCTAAAAGAGGCTTTGATTGAACAAACCTACCAAGATCGAGTTGCGAAGTACGAGAAGGAGCACCACAAAAAATGCCGTAAAAACGTCTTAACTACGGCTAAAATACTAGCGGACTCTACCCTACTAGACAATGCCCGAAATATCAAAGTCGTAGACTCCATCCAACGTCCCCCAAAACCCTTAAAACCTGGATTCCCAGAGGCCAAATCGCTCGACGATTCTCTCGAAATTGCCCCTTTTCTCGAAAAACCCTCCCTAGACACCATCAATTTGAGCGACCAAACCACCAAAGAAGATTCCTTTCCCTCCAATTTCACTCCAAAGTGAAACGCCCATTTTCCTAGCAAAACCAAGGCTTTTCCGTACTTCTTGTTAAGGTTACGTTAATCCAGTCATTTTTCTTATCAAAAGCTAGTGAGATAGCCTAATTTAAGTGTTGTTTTCTCTAAAAAAATTCGGAAATTTGCGCGCAGTTAAAATCCTATTGATTTTAACTGCATTCACTTGACAACTAAATCGTTATATGCAACCATCAGTAGATATAGAAGCACTCAACCAACAAGTATTTATCGAAAGTGCTTTTCTCGAAAAACTCAATGAAGAAACCGCTAAAGTAATCGTTGGCCAAAGTCATATGATTGAAAGGCTTTTATTGGGCCTTCTCACCAAGGGGCACGTATTGCTCGAGGGACTACCGGGATTGGCCAAAACATTAGCCATCAAAACCTTGTCTACCGCTATTGATGCTCAATTTTCAAGGATACAATTTACGCCAGATCTTTTACCAGCAGATATCATTGGTACCATGATCTACAATCCAACTCAAAATGAGTTTACGGTGCGAAAAGGGCCCATCTTTGCCAACTTCATCTTGGCAGATGAGATCAACCGAGCTCCCGCCAAGGTGCAAAGTGCCCTTTTGGAATCCATGCAGGAACGTCAGGTCACTATCGGAAAAGAAACATTCATCCTTGACGAACCTTTTTTGGTTTTAGCTACGCAAAACCCAATTGAACAAGAAGGAACCTATACCCTCCCAGAAGCACAGGTTGACCGTTTTATGCTAAAGGTGAAAATTGGTTATCCTACTAAAGAGGAAGAAAGAGAAATCATCCGCCGAAATCTAAATATTGCTGGTTTTGGAGAAAAAGTAAAACCGATCGTTTCGATAGAACAGATTTTGCGCGCACGAGAAGTGGTTCGAAAAGTTTACATGGATGAAAAAATCGAACGCTATATCCTCGATATTGTTTTTGCTACTCGGGAGCCGCAAGACTACGGTTTGGCCGACCTCAAACCACTGATTAATTATGGAGGTTCTCCTCGTGCTAGTATCAATCTCGCATTGGCTTCCAAAGCACATGCTTTTATGAAGCGCCGAGGTTATGTTATTCCAGAAGATGTAAGAAGTATCTGCCACGATGTAATGCGACACAGAATTGGATTGACCTATGAAGCAGAAGCGGAAAACATCACGCAGGAAGACATCATCAATAAAATTCTAAACACCATAGAAGTTCCCTAGGAACCCTTGAAAAAATAAATCCACTGTCTTTCATTTAGTTTAAACACCTAAGAAACCCGACAGCGCATTTACTTTTAAATAGCACTAGGTAAAAATAAGGAAGATAAAACCGCTTTGCACCTTTTTATCTCGCACTTTCTCCGATACATTTAAGATCAAAAACCTAAAAGAACTTCATGGAAAAACTCCTTCTGTTAATTGCGCTCCTAGCTTTCACTTTCGTCGCAAAAGCACAAACTTCTGCCACCGAGCACGTTGTCTATGCGCTTTTCGAAAAACCAGAGAAAGTGCAATGGATCAATCACTATCACGGCCGCATAGATGGCATGAGTGAAGTGGCGGTATCTGTCGCCTATGATGGAAAAAGATGCAAAGGACTTTTGACTTACTTGAGGAGTAAAGAGGCAATCCAATTAGAGGGCACTTTAAAAAATAATTTATTGAATCTCAATGAGATCAATCGAGAAGGAAAAATTTCTGGAACCTTGAGAGGGGAATTAAAAGAAGGATATTTTTTGGCCGAATGGAATAATGTGGAGCAAAATTTAGCCTCGGTCATCGACCTCCAAAAAGTCGATAAAGAAGTACAGACGCCCGGCTACTGCGGAGAAAACATGTGGATCAAGTGTTTTACTGCTCAACTACCAGAAGACGAAATGCGACTGATCGTACAAGCTGTGGAAGAAGGACAACTAAGAGGGATTGCTTATTCGAAAGAAGAAAAAAGAAGCTATCGCATCATCGGAGAATTAGATCAGGAAAATGACTATCAACTTTTGTTACAAGATTCGGAATATCGAAAAATCGGAAAAATAACCGGCACCTTCACCGATGCCACTCGACAAAAAGCCGTTTTCGAAAAAGGCAATGCCAAAGAAATTCCAATGGCCTTAAAATTGAAAAGTAACCTTTATATGGGTTGTAAGGAATACGCAGATTATTTATTGACCTACGACATCACTTACCCCAAAACAGTCAATACTTCTTTCAATAATTGGATGGAGCAAGAGGTCAATCAATGGCTCAAGTATTGTCGCGAATATTCTGCTGCTGTACGAGAAGTAAATCCGGTACAAAAACCGCTAATGCGTTCTTCGGTTCGAGCTTATGGTTGGAGTGAAATTGATTATTATTCGCCTCAATTGATTAGTGGTTATTTAACTTATAATAATACTTGGTCGCTAGCACCACAAGGACAGTCCTTTAATTATGACCTCCAAAACAATACGGAAATCACATTGGATGATATTTTTAGAAAGGACTTTGAAGTTGCTCCTTTCGTCTTAGAATATTTGCACAAAAAACAATTGCAGTCCAATTGGATCAATGATCCAGATTATAAGGAGTGGTTAAAAGGGCGAGATTTCCCTTACTTCACCATCCGAGAAGATGGCATTTGTTTTTGTACGGCTTATGACGGTCTTTATGGTCGCCATGAATTGACGATTCCTTACAGCGAATTAAAACCCTACATCAAACGACGAAGTCCGATTGATCCTTTGATGGAAAAATAGTTTAGTTTTTTCTGCCCAAGGATTGAATAATTTTTAATGAAGCGCTAAAAAAGTTGATGAATTTACTTTGAAGTTGTTTAAAAAAGCCCTCAATGATTTCTTGACAAGTCATTGCCAAGCAATTATCAATAATTTCATCACGACTTTTTAAACAACTTCTTTATCAAATCAACAAGTATAAAAAATGGAAAGCAGCGAACTGCTCAAAAAAGTACGAAAGATAGAAATCAAGACCCGAGGTCTAAGCAAACACCTTTTCTCCGGAGAGTACCATAGTGCCTTCAAAGGAAGAGGAATGTCTTTTAGTGAAGTTCGCGATTATCATTACGGAGATGATGTTAGAAATATTGATTGGAATGTAACCGCTCGCACAGGTGACCCGCATGTCAAAATTTTTGAGGAAGAAAGAGAATTGACAGTAATGGTGGTGGTAGATGTAAGTCAATCGAGTTTTTTCGGCACCGTCAATCAAATGAAAAATTCCATCCTTACAGAAATATGTGCCGTGCTTGCTTTTTCAGCCATCAATAATAATGACAAAGTCGGAGTTCTATTTTTTACTGATAAAGTTGAAAAATTCATTCCTCCTAAAAAAGGAAAACAGCATATTCTACGCATCATCCGAGAGTTGCTCAATTTCAAACCAGAAAGCCAAGGCACAGACATCGGCAAAGCATTGGAATACCTTAACAACATTATCAAAAAACGAAGCATCACTTTTGTCCTCTCTGATTTTTTGGCTCAAGGTTATGAAACGCCTTTGCGAATTGCCGCTAGACGCCACGACATCATCGGTGTACACCTCTACGACCCAAGAGAAGAAAGTCTACCCAACGTAGGTTTGATCAGAGCGGTAGATGCAGAAACTGGTGCAGAAAAATGGATCGACACTGCATTGGCTTCTGTAAGAGATCAGTATGCTGATTTTTTCAAAAAAAATGTCGATTATTTTCGCAGTTCCTTTTTAAAAAGTGGTGCAGACTCCGTCAGTATTCGCACAGACGAATCCTATGTCAATGCACTCCTAAAGTTTTTCAAAAAACGATCTAAGTGACCTTTTAGCAATGTGTGATAAATATTTGAAAACATTAGTCCTCTTACTCCTTTTTACTTTTTCTTTTGGAACGGTACAAGCCCAAGAAAGAATTGGACTTAGTGTCGACCGAAACGATGTCCTCGTAGGTGATCCGGTACAGCTAAAAATCGAGATTCAAGTACCGCCCAATGCAAAAATCAACTTCCTAGACCTAAAACTATCAGCCACTCAATTGCAAGCTGCCATTGCGCCAAACCCAAGTGGTATGGTCCCCGTACCTGAGGCTGCCCAGTACCCTGATTTTGACATTAGAAATACTGGAAACTGGGAAATACTTCCAGATACCGGAAAGGTAATGACTGCCGATTTATTAAAATGGGATACCCTAAGTTCTGGCAGCACCACGCTTTTGGTCAACATCCTAGAGCTATTGCCTTGGGATGCAGGCATCATTCGTTTTGCCCCGATGGAACTCGCCTTGGAGGAAGGAGGCAGTACCCGAAAAATCAGTTCCAACATTATTGAATTAAAAGTCAATGCCGCAGAAGCACCAGCGCTCACTAGCGCCGTAGATTCTTTGGGCTTAGCTCCGATCAAAGCGATAAAAAGAGAACCTTTTAAATTTCAAGATCTCTTTCCCTATTTATTCGGAGTTTTACTTTTATGCTTATTAGGACTTATCCTCTGGAGTTTCTTACGAAAGAAAAAAGTCGTCGTCCCTCCTCCTACCCCGACCCGTTGGATTCCGGTATACGAATTGGCCATTGCCCAACTCCATGCCTTAAAAGAAAAAGAACTCTGGCAAAAAGGGGAAGTCAAAGCTTACCATACCGAATTGACTCGTAGTGTAAGAGACTATCTAGAAAACAGATATCATATCCAAGCATTGGAATCGCCAACGTCCGAAATTTTACGTCAGATGAAACCCCTTGGTTTTGCTGAAGAGCATAAGATGCAATTGCAAAACATGTTGCAAATGGCCGATATGGTAAAGTTTGCCAAAGCCTCACCCGATGTTGAAGTACATGATCGCCTACTCCATAATGCCATTGATTTTATCCAAAAAACCAAACCCACTCAACTACTAGATGAGTCGGAAGAAGGTTGGATCGAATTGCCGATTGATGAAAATCAAGAAAGCGTAGGCTACCAATTGGTGCGCGACGAAAATATTCAAAAACGAGTCATCGAAAATGCACACGACTTTTTAAAATTCGAAGAAGCACCACTAGGCCGAAGAATTCTGGCGGCAACCCTAGATAGTTTGGCCTTGTCTTTAATCGCTATTGTTTTGGGAGGAATCTTTTATCAGTTTAGCGCCATCATTCCAATTAATTACTATTTAGTACTAGGACTCTCTTACCTCGCTTTGATGCTGATCATCCTTTGGATTTTCTTTGTAGAAATTGAAGTTAGAAATGGTGCAACTCCCGGCAAACGACTCCTAGCATTACAAACGATGAATGCTGAGCAAGATAATATTTCCAGATTGGAGGCAGTGATTCGTTGGGCCTTCAAAGCAGTCGCTATTTCACTCTTGCCCATTTTCGTTATTTATACTTTGATTAAAAAATCAAAAGTACTATTACAAGATCAACTTACTGACACCAGAGTTTACTACGTTAAGAAATAAATTGACTTCGAATAAATGATTTTATTACTACTCGAAAATATCACTTTTCTAAATCCAGAAGCTTTTATCCTCTTGCTTTTGGTACCTATTATTGGGGTATGGTATTTTATGCGACGACGTCAAAGATTTGTCAATTTCAAATTTTCTTCCCTCCGCGCACTAGATGGTGTTCATTCTTGGCGAGGTCGATTGCGGGGAATGCTTCCCATCTTAAGGGCATTGGCTTTTTGCAGCCTCGTCGTAGCAATGGCTCGCCCTCAAGAAGTATTGAAAGAACAGGAAATCACTGCAGAAGGAATCGACATTTTACTGGTTATGGATTTATCAAGTAGTATGTTGGCTCAAGATTTTAAACCAGACCGACTAGAAGTAAGTAAAAGAGTAGCGGCAGAATTTGTTGACAAACGCCAATACGACCGAATTGGTCTGGCCGTTTTTGCAGGAGAAGCATTTACCCAATGCCCCCTCACCACAGATCACAAAGTACTCAAAGAATTTCTGGCCAACTTAGACTGTGGCATCCTACGAGACGGCACCGCCATTGGCGACGGACTCGCCACCGCAGTCAACCGACTCAAAGAAAGCGAAGCCAAAAGCAAAACCGTTATTCTATTGACCGATGGCGATAATAATGCAGGCTACGTCAATCCACTCATGGCTTCTGAGATCGCCAGAGAATTTAAAGTAAAAGTATATACCATTGGAGTGGGCTCGCGCGGAAAAGCACCCGCACCTGTAAGTCGCTCCGCAGATGGCCGATATATTTTTGGAATGGCTACGGTAAAAATTGATGAAGAATTATTGATGAAAATTTCTGAAGAAACCGGAGGAAGATATTTCCGAGCCACGAATGCCCAAAGCTTGGAACAAATCTATGCAGAAATTGACCGGCAGGAAAAAACCAAAATCGAGATTACGACCATCAAAAGATACAGCGAAGAATTTTATCGCTTCGCCTTTTTAGGGATTGTATTTTTATTGCTAGAATTATTTTTGAGATATACCATCTTAAGAACGATTCCTTAATAGAGCAGTTGTTTTAAAAAGCTGTTTGAACTTGAAAAAACGATGTTTAGATTTGAACACATAGAACATTTATACGCTTTTGCAGCGATCCCCGTGTTGATTCTTTTCTTCACCTTGATGTGGTATGCGCGCAAGCGAGTCATCGCTCGCCTTGGAGACGACTTATTGGTACAGCAACTCATGCCAGATTGGTCGCGCTATAAGCATGGGTTAAAATTTGCCTTGGTGACGATCGCTTTGTCGCTCTTGATCATTGCTTGGGCCAATCCACAATTTGGTTCCAAACGAGAAAAAGTGAAACGCAAAAGTGTAGACATCTTCGTGGCTTTAGATATTTCGAGAAGTATGCAAGCCGAAGATTTGCGCCCGAGTCGGATGGAACGCGCAAAACAATTTGCCATGAAATTGGTGGAAGAATTGAAAGGCGAACGCATCGGCCTGATCGTCTTTGCTGGAAATGCCTATTTGCAAACACCACTTACGACCGACTACTCTGCTGTGCTAATGTTTCTTCGCAGCGCCAATCCCAAACTAGCGCCGACGCAAGGAACAGCCATCGGAGAAGCGATAGACCTAGCCGAACGATCTTTTGAAGAAAACAATAAACATCACAAGGTGATGGTTGTAATATCAGATGGAGAGAATCACGATGAAGAAAGCCTCCAACGTGCCACCGAAGCCCATGATAATGGCCTCCTTATTTTCTCGGTCGGCGTTGGAACTAGCGAAGGTGGTTTTATCCCCGTTGTGGAAAATGGTAGAAGTGAATTCAAACGCGATGCTTCGGGCAATCCAGTGCGTTCTAGAATTGACGAAGACATGCTCCAACAATTGGCCACTGCTGGAGATGGCGCTTATTTCAACTTGGCACAAAGCGACCAAATCGCAGATGTGATTCGACAGCGAATTGATGGCATGGAGAAAAGAGAATTTGAACAACGGTCTTTTTCAGAGTTTGAAAGTTATTTTCAATATTTCATTGCCGCCGCCTTGTTCTTTTTACTCTTAGAGTTTATCATTTCCTTTCGGAAAAATAAATGGTGGGGCAATAAAGATTTATTCGCCAAGGATTAAGAAGCTAATTTTTTAACTGCTAAAAAAAATACTAATGTCAAATACCATATCTAAGACCCAAGGATTTAGGCGATTGAACATTTGCCTCTTTGTATTTTTTCTATTCTCCATGGCGGCACAAGCGCAAAGTTCTCACAATTATTTGCGTCAAGGAGATCAATCCTACGATCAAGAAAATTATGCGGAAGCAGAAGAAAAATACCGCAAAGCCATCTCAAAAGATCGAAGTGCTCGTGGCGAATACAATCTTGGCAATTCTATTTACAATCAAGAACGTTATGAAGAAGCCGTCAATAGATACCAAGCTGCCGCCGCTGCTGCCTCAGACGACCAGACCAAAGCCGATGCTTTTTATAATTTGGGAAATGCTCATGTAAAAAACGAAAAATTAAAAGAAGGCATTCAAGCCTACAAGGATGCGCTTCGACTAAACCCCAGCGACCAAGACGCTAAATACAATTTGTCAAAAACCAAACAAGTTTTACAGCAACAACAACAGCAGCAGCAGCAGCAACAACAGCAACAGCAAGACCAAGAGAAAAAAGAGGAAGAACAGCAGGAAGAAGAACAGCAGCAGCAACAGCAAAACCAAGAATCTGATCAAAACGAAGAAGATTCTAAAAAAGAAAACGGAGAGGAACAGAATGAAGAACAATCGCCAGAAGAGAAGTATGGCGAAAAAGATTTAAATAAAGAAGAGGCAGAACGCTTATTGGAAATCATGGAAGAGGAAGAACGAAAAGTGCAAGAAAATTTGCGCAAGCAGAAAAAAGGAAAAAACAAATCAGGAAAAGATTGGTAAGTAGTAGGTGCTGATAAAAACCCCACCTAATTAACACGTACTACTTAAGTAAAACATTTAGAAGTGATGAAAAGAAACAGTTTATTCTTTTTATGTTTTCTCTATTGCGGATTCGCATGGACGCAAACAGCTACCTTCACTACGGAGTTAAGTATAGATTCTCTTTTGTTGGGCAATGCCACGAAAGTAAGTTTCACCTTAGAAAATGCTCGGGGATCAAATTTCACACCTCCTGATTTTGCAGGATTCCAAATAGTAGCAGGCCCAAGCCAGTCCTCCAGTATCTCCATGATCAATGGAACCCTAAGTCAGAGGTTTTCGTATATCTATTATCTGGAAGCGGAAGAAATTGGCAATTTCTATATTTCTCCGGCGAGTATCGAGACCGAAGAAGGAATTCTCGAAACCCTACCCGTTTCTATCCTAGTTGTTCCAAATCCAGATAGCATCCAGCAAAAAGAAAAAACGCCCGCCAGAGAACGTGGTTTTTTTGACTTTTCTCCAAGCCCTAGCCCAAAGAAGAAATCTACAAAACCCAAAAAGAAAAGAAGGATTTATCGCATTTAAATAATAGCCTTTAAAATGCGTCTAAAATCTTAGCATAACTTATGAAAAAGCAATTTTTAGCATTCTACTTTACCCTCTTCTTGCCCATCTTTCTGGTGGCACAAGGCAAGATTAGTTTCACCGTCACTTCAGATGCAAAGGAGGTCGTCCTCGGCGGATATTTTGAAGTTAGTTTCACTTTAGAGAATGCAAATGGAACAGGTTTTAAAGCACCTCGTTTCGATGCCTTCAACCTCCTCTCTGGCCCCAGCCGATCTTCCAACATGGTCATTGCCAATGGCAAAAGATCCGTAAAAGAAAGTTATTCTTTTACCCTTCAACCCAAGAGTGTTGGAAATTTTCCGATCCCTCCAGCTTCCATAAAAGTCAAGGGGGAAGTTTTAAAAACCGATATCATCTATGTAAAAGTGGTAAAAGGTAAAAAGACGAATGCCAATAACCAGGGAGACTTGGTGGAGCAACTCAAAGAACAAATTTTTATCAAAGCGGTGCCCAGCACCGCTGATGCACATATTGGCGAGCAAATTTCGCTAGACTACAAACTCTACACCACTCGCGATGTCGCCAACTATAACATGATTTCCGAATCAGAATACTCCGGTTTCTTTGCTCAGGAAATCCGGTATAATAATCCCGTTATCAAAGAAGTCATAGACGGGGTACAATACAGTACCAAGGTACTCAAAAGAGTGTCGCTCTTTCCGCAACAAGCAGGAGCACTCAAGATAGAACCGATGTTTATGGAATTGGGCGTAAGCATGGAAGATCAACCGAAAAAAAGAAGAAGCTTTTTTTATACGCCTTTAGTCACTCGCTTTAAAGTGAACACCGAAGAAAACACCATCAATGTTCGTCCATTGCCTCCCGATGCACCACCGACTTTTAGTGGGGCGGTTGGAAAATTCCAGATGACGAGTAGCGTCAGCCGCAATCAACTGAGCACCGACGATGCCTTGTCGGTAAAAATGAACATCACTGGGAATGGAGATATGCGACAAGTACAAGCCCCGGAGTTAATGGTTTCCGAAAATTTTGAGGTCTATGATCCAAAGATCAATGATGAAAAAACACAGGAAAGTCGAGGTCTTGTAATTGGAAGCAAAGCCATTGAGTATTTGCTCCTTCCCAAAGAACCAGGTCCTTATAATATCCAACCCGCTTTTACTTATTACGATGTAGACAGTAGCAAATACATTACCCTCCAGTCTTCTCCATTTAAACTAAATATTGTCAAAGGGAAAAACTATGGTAAAAAAGTAGATGTCTCTGCTATAGAGAATCCAAGTCTTGATGAAATTCGCAGCATCCACACTGGTGGAACATTATACTCTGCCAATCGGCATTTTACAGGGACTGGAATTTTCTGGACGCTTTTTTCTTTGCCCTTTTTATTAGTCGGCGGGGTGCTAGTCAGCAAGCAAGTGCAGGCTGCGCGCGGACCCGTAGATTTGGATCTGCTCCGTCGAAATCAAGCGAGAAAAGTAGCGACGCAACGCTTATCCGGAGCGAAGACTTTCTTGGATCAAAAAAAACCACGTGCTTTTTATGATGAAATCTCTAAAGGACTTTATGGTTACATCGGAGATAAAATTAATATCCCATTATCTGAGATGGGCAAAGATAATATCCGTCAGCAACTAGAGAGCCTGCAGGTAAGTCCCGAAACCTGCGATCGTTTTATAGGTATCTTGAGTACTTGCGAGATGGCGCTCTTTGCCGGAAAAGACAATGCCACTGCGATGCAAGAAAGTTATGATACTGCTCTGGAGATTGTTGTAAAAGTGGAAGAAGAAATCGCTGCTTAAAAAAACAGGCCGTGACGAGCGTCACAGCCTGTATGAAAACCTAAAACCCTATTGTAATATTTTTACTAAGACCGATTGGTCCTGTTTTTTTTGCTTATGCCACTTCTACTACTCGTGGACCTTTCTCTTTTGCTTCCTCTTTTTTGGGTAAAGTCAAAATCAAAATACCATTCTCATAGTTAGCGGCGATGGCTTCGCCATTTACCGTTTCGGGAAGATGGAAACTGCGTTTGAAGGAGGAAAAATTAAACTCTCTTCTTGAGTATTTTTCTTTATTCGCCTCTTCTTTTTGCTCTTTCTTAGCAGTGATGATCAACTGATCTTTTTCAATACTAATCTTAAAGTCTTCTTTACTTAAACCCGGAGCGGCTACCTCAAGTTTAAAATCGGATGCATTCTCCACGACATTTACTAAAGGTCGTTGGTGATTAGAGCTAGCGCCAGAAAAACCGGGAGTAAAAAGTTCGTCTAATACGCGCTCAAAATTTTTTACGTGAACAGGTGCGAACGGATTGAATTTTATTGATCTCATGATGTAATTATTTTTAATGATGAAAATTTATTTTTAATTAAGTTGTTTGGCATACCTACATCAATTGCTGATCCATTCCGGATTTTCGGCCTTTTTTACCGATTTTGACTAAAAACGACTGCCACAATGGCAATAAAACACAAAATAAGGTGTCATTTTGACACTAAAACACAAAAACCACTCTCGTCTAGAGAGCGGTTTTTCAATCCTATTTCTTAGGATAAGCACAAAAGTGGCCTTTCTAGTAGATGATCATTAAGGTAAAACCACATCAAAACGCAAAGGTACTTCTTCGTCTGGGCCATTCCCCGAAAACTTAAACTTGGATCGAAAAACGATTCCTTCGCCTTGTACTCGATAAGGAGCAGTATCAGAAATACTAAAAGTCAGTGGTACGACCTTGCTGACTCCTTTCAAAGTCAAGAGGGCATCACAAGTATATTTTCCATCGCCACTTGGCACCGCTCCAGCAATCGTCACACTAGCTTTTGGAAATTTATCAACGTGGAAATAATCTGGTTTTTTCCGAATATTCTTTTCCAAATCTTTCCAAGAAGTCGTCAAGGAAGCGGTACTAATTTCCAAAGCGATTTGCAAGTCTTCCACTTTTCCATTGGGTAATTCCGCTTTGGTAAATCGCCATTTTTCAAAAGTAAATTCATTCTTATTATCGCTACTCGCATCGCTCGTCACGGTGATTGTCCCTGGAGGGGTTCCCCATTTAGAAGGGGGGATCTCCCAGTTTTCTCCCGTTGCGGTTTTATTACAAGCAGCAAAAACAAAAAGTAATGTTCCTAAAAAAAGCGTACGGATAAAAAGATTATTTTTCATGATTTTATTTTTATTTATTCGTGATGATTAAAAGATTTTTTCAATTTAATTTTGGGTTCCAAATGAAATCATTTAGCACCTTAACTCTTAGCTTTCAACAAAAAATTTAAATTAAACAATAAAGTTTTCTTGGCCGGAGAAGGGCCATCAGGACCTTTGATCTTGAAGTCGTCTGTGATATTGATTGAAAAACTAGCCTCCACTTGTAGACTAGGATTATCCGCTTCATCGAAAGTTGGAGTGACTTGGGTAGCAACTTCGATTTCTTGTTTTATTTTCATCAATTCAAAAATTCCAGTAACCAACATATTGCTACTCTCTCCTACTTTTAAAACAGGGCTGCCTTCTACTGCATTGAATGTAAAGGAGGAATTGGGAAATTTAAACGCCTTGATGTATTCTTTATGAATCTTGGCATCGAAGTCATCAATTCCCATGGTCAAACTTTGAGTTTCCGCTTCAAAAAAACCATTTTCTAAGCGGTGGTCTTTGCTCAATTGTAAATGCCCTTTGAGCTTTTTCACTTCCCCGGCATAGCGCCCCAAAGGCGCTGGAAAACGAAACTGAATAATCGGTGTAAACTCATCTACCGCCCCTGCAAAAACCCAATCATTTGACCAAGCAAAAGTCGCAGGACTTTCCATCGCCTTTTCCTCAGACACCACTGGCAAAAGCAATCCCAATTCTTCCCAGTTTTTTTCGGGAATATCTGCGGCAACAAAACTCAAGGCCCCTCCCTTTTCCGAATTGGCCAAATGCTCCCAAACAAAAGCCTCCATTTGATCGGCCAGATCAGAAAATGTAGCAACAAAGTTTTCATAGCTTTTTCCATTGACCTGACCGAAATTACTCCAAATGGGTTTTATACAACTAAACTGTTCATAAATCTCTGCGGAAAGAAAAAACTGCCCGCGCTTATCTCGATAAGGATGAAAATCAAAATAGAAAGTCCGATCTGTTTTTTGCAGGCAAACTTCTTCTTGCAATTTCATTTTTTTAAACCCTGCAAAAATAGCCGCCTCTGCTTTTTCTTGAAATTCTATTTCCGAAAATCCTTTCGGCAATTTACCCGCTAAAGGACTAATTTTTAAGGGCGCGCGCAATTGAGTACGACCGATCTTAGCCGTCGCCACTTGTTGTTTGCAATCCGCAGCATTTTGCTGTGGAATCTTTCTACTGGTTCGAATAAAATTTTGAATGGTAGAAAAAGAGGTGTAGGTCCCCGCATACCAACTTCTTCCTCGGTAGTTTTGAAAAACAATCGCAGGGGTGCTGGTCAGCTCAGCAGGCAAGCCATCCATAGCCTCCCGCTCTTCCAAGGCGATCCCTTTTTGCTCCGCGTATGCTTTCAACTTCGGCAAACAGCTGGTCCTAAAAAATTGATCCTTCCCTTTTTGTAAAAAAACGATTAGGCTCGCTTCCTCGACAACAGGTATTTTTTCCACAACAGCTTCCTCTTCCAAAAGACTATTTTGAGGAAGAAAAAAAAGTACTAAGTACAAAAGTATTAATCGCATGATGTTATTTTAAAAATGACGTTCTTGGACAAACCGACACCGGAGGTTCATAAACGAAGTGAACTAAACCCCGTGGTCAACCAAAAATGATAAAGAATACAAACAGTCTATATAGTTTTTATTTTTTACTTTTTGCTTTTTGCTCCTAAAAATTCCCCAACCTTCCACTGCACCTCGTTCATGGAATACCAATTTTCATGGCTATTCATAAAGATGACCGCAATCCAGTCCTCTTCTACATTTCCATTAAACTGCGTTCGAAAACCTTTGCTCGCACCTCCCCAACCAAGGATATCCCATTTGAGAAAAATAAGAGAACGTCGACCATGTTCGGGAGTAATACTCGCAATCCCCAACTCTTGATTGATAAAGCGATTGTCCTTTCCAGCAGCAGCCATTATTACATGCTTCGCAAAGCGACCGTAATCTTCTGAACTGCACCAAAGTCCACTATGCCCTTCTTCTGGATAAATCCATCGATCCCCTGCTATCGCACGTCCATCTTGTTCAAAACCAATGGAAGCATTCTTCTTTTCTTCCGAACTTAATTCTTTGCGTAGGAAGCTGTTTTTCATTTCTAAAGCTTGAAAAACTTCAGTCTGCATAATCTCCGATAATGGTCGACCATGTACATCCTCCAATAATTGTTGGAGAACTAAGACATTCGCCATATGCGAATTCGCACTTTTATTGATGTTCTTTTTTAATCGAACTGGCGATTCTTGGGAAGGGGGTTCTCCATTCAGCACCTGCAGCAAGCTTGGAATAGCATTTCCGGGCTTATAGCCTTTGGGCTTATAAGCCTTATTAAAGCCGCGTTTATGAATCAATAAATCTCTTACGCTGACAGGATTTCTTTTGGTAAAACCTTTGGTATTGATCTGCCAAGACTTTAGGTAATCATTCGCTGGAGCATCCAGTTTTATTTGACCATCATTGACTAGCCGTAAAACGGCGAAGTGGACCAGCGCCGAAGTCAGGCTTCCCGCTTGAAATAAGGTATTGCGATCCACTGGTAAGTTGGCTTCAACATCTCTCTTTCCCACCTGAATATGGTATTCCTCTCCATTGGCGTCCAATAGGTAAGCACTCAAACCATTGATGTTTTTGTGGTTTAAATATCCTTCCAGATTAAGTGTTTTGCCTTCTACATCAAAAGACAATTGTGGCTCTTTTTGAGCAAAAAGAGAAATAGTGATCAGTGAGATACAGAGTAAGAGAAAAGATTTCATCATTCTATTTTTTTGGATTAAATAAAAAGAACAATGCAAAAATGACCTAAAATGGCTCCTTTGTCGCTGCAAAAGATGATTTGAAACGTATCAAATTATGATTTGAGGCAAAAAAGTAGATTCAATGGAGCTTTTTAGGCTCTTTGTTGGGCAGCGAGGAACTCGCGGGGAGATTTTCCAGTAAACTTTCGGAAAGCACGATTAAAGGTCGCTTTGGAGTTGAAGCCACATTCTAAAGCGATACTCATCAGCGTATATTGATCAGACTCTCGATTGAGGAGTTTTCCTTCTACTGCTTTTACTCGATGAGAATTGATGTAATCATTAAAATTTTGGCCAAAGCCTTGGTTGATCACTTTGGACAAAAGAGAGGGATTCGTTTTCATTTTTTTAGCTAAATCCTGCAAATTTATTTCGGATTGCAAATAAGGTCTTTCTTTCGCCATCAATTGATGCAAACGCTCTTTTAGCTCCGACCAGTCAGCACTCATGGATGCCTCTTTGGGGCTAGGTTTCGATTTAGGGAGATTAAATTGAAGCAATCTGGGCAATTTGAGCGTCGCAGTATAGCCTTGGATACTAACGAAATAAATCACTATTGCAAAAACAAAATGCGTATACCAAAAGTCCTCATAAGATAAGTTCGGAACAAAGTGGCTGATTATTTCCGCTAAAAGCCTAAAAACAAAAAGCCCTAAAACGGCATAGAGCACATTGCGCAGCCAATGAAACTCTATAGACTTTGTTTCTGAAAAATGATCATTTAAATATTTTCGGTATTGGTGATAAGTATAAATGGTGAGACAGATATAAACCAGAGTGGTGTAAATACCAAGGGTATTTAAAGTATTATCAAAAGGATAATCAATCCAATCTGCGAATACCCCTTTGGTATTAAAATGGAGCGGCATGGCCTGTTCTTGTATCCAAGACATCCAGACTACATCATACAGAAAAGCCAAGACAAAACCCAAGACATGAATCAATCCGGGAATGAAATGACACCAATCCCATCCTCGCAATTTGAATTCCTGATTCGTCAGACTTCGAAAATAAAAATAGATCGTCGGACCAATCCATAAAAAAATATGAAAGGGGAAATAAAACATAAAGGAAGAATGCCAATCATGACTATCATACCAACCTCCGAAAGCCAACATGTACTGGGCAATATGAAAAGATAGGATAAGTAAGAAAGCAGCCAGTAATCGATCCGCTAATTTATCTTCTTGCCAACCTCGCCAAAACAAGACCAAGGCCATCACGATGCCCTGAATAAAACCAGGAAGCAAAAGCGAACTATAGAGATTAAAATTGAATAACATGATCGACCTTACATTTTTGATTCTTTGATAGTCCAAGCTTGCAAGAAGAGGGAAACCGAATGAGATTAAATCTTGTGCTTGAAGCTTTTCACAAAACTACCTCCTTTAAACTTCAACAAATAATTTTGTTTCCACAACAGACTCCTCCATCAAGGTACGATGTACCGGACATTTATTAGCGATCACCAAAATACGTTCTTTTTGTTCATCCGTCAAATCTCCTTCCAAACGAATCGTTCTCGTAAAATGATCAATCTTTGAAGTAGGTTTATCGCATTCTGCACAATCCTCCATGTAAGTTTTATTATGACTCAAATGCACTTCGACTTCCTGTACCTCCCATTTTTTACGACGGGCATACATCTGGATGGTCATGGCGGTACAGGCTCCCAAAGAAGCCGAAAGCAATTCGTAGGGCGAAGGCCCTAGATTATCTCCACCGACACTTTCTGGTTCATCCGCAATCAGGTCGTGTTGTCCCGCCCGAATCTCTGTTGTAAAACCATCATCTAAACGAACCACGACTTGGTGATCTGTTCGCAGCTTTTCAACTTCCGGCACTTCTACATAGCGAGTTGCCCACGAACCAATCAAATCTCCTGCGTAGCGGGCATCCTTTTTATTACTCAACATATGATCTGCTCCATCAAGCGTGACATAACTTTTGGGATGATGTGCCGCATGATAAATCCGCGCAGCATTATCGATTTCTACTACCAAATCCTGTGGCGAATGCAAGACCAATATCGCCTTTCTCAAATGCCGCAAAACACTAAACATATTTTTGCTTCTCAGATCGTCTAGGAATTGCTTCTTGATGGTAAATTCATTTCCTCCAATACAAACCTTCGCGACACCATTGGCTTCAATATCTTCGATGTTATCGCGTAGCAGATGACTAACGTGCTCTGGCTCAGAAGGCGTCCCAATAGTCGCCACTGCCTTGATCGACTCCAATTGATTGGCCGCAAAAATCGCGGCAGCTCCTCCCAGAGAATGACCAACCATTACGGTAGGTGCCTGATAGTTGTCTTCCAAAAATTTGGCAGCAGCAAGCAAATCATCCACATTAGAAGTAAAAGTAGTATCCGCAAAATCACCTTCACTATCTCCCAGCCCGGTAAAGTCAAAACGCAATACGCCAAAGCCATTCATATTTAATCCTCTGCTGATATAGCGGACAGCGGTCAGGTTTTTATTGCCCGTAAAAACATGTGCAAAGAGTACAAAATTATGGGGATGTTGGTCGACTGGCAACTCTACACGAGCAGATAATTTATAACCATTGCCGTTGACAAATTCTACTTTTTTGGTGCGCATGAAAATTTCTTTTAGTAAATCTTAAACGTTCTTTGTCAGAAAACTATGAAGTTGTTTAAAAACTACTTCCATTCTAAAAAAGCGATCATCCAACTACTTTCACTGGATCGCCTAGTTTTATTTTACCCCCTCGGATTACTCTCGTGGTAATACCACCATGAGACCGCATGGCATTATAGCCGCCGGGGCCTAGGTTTTCTTCCATTCGGCTACAAGGATGACAATCTCCGGTTACTTCCAAAATCACTTCCTCTCCAATCTGTAAAGGTTGATCTTTGAAAGCATATAAATTGACGCCGTAAACAACCAAATTTCTTCGCAGCAATCCTGGATCAATGGGGGATTTCCTATGCAGCATTTTTGCCACCGCTTCAATGTGTTCGCCTTGGATCAAGGTAACTTGTCTTTTTCCACTTTTCCCGCTGTAATGATCTCCCACTAATCCAACACTCGTATTTACTTCCACTTCCGTGAGAACTTCTAATTCAGCCCTTCTTTGGGCCCGCAATCCGATCCAAGATAGTTTCCCAACTTGAGGAAGTGTTTTTTTCATTTCGAGAATTCCCATAGCCCATTTTTTTATTTTCTTGGAGTAAATCTCATGGACAAAGAATTGACACAATGTCGTATATTTTTTGCGGTCAGTCTTTCGCCTACAAATACATGTCCTAGGTGGCCACCACAGTTGGCACAAAGGATTTCCGTCCGTCGTCCGTCCGCATCTGTTTCCTTCTTGATAGCTCCTTCGATTTCATCATCAAAGCTCGGCCAACCACAGCCAGAGTCAAATTTATCTTTCGAATCATATAAAGGAGCATTGCATTGGCGACAAGTAAAAATACCATCTCGTTTAAAATTATTATACTCGCCAGTGAAAGGTCGCTCTGTACCTTTGTTGATGATAATTCTTTCTTCGTCTGGGGTGAGTGAATTATAAGCCATAATGATTTTTTTTCGTTGATAAATCCTGTGCATGCTAATTTAAGAAAATAAACTACTGAAAGTGCTTATTGGTTTAATTGCTTATTTATTTTTTCGATCTAGTTCTAATCCTGCAGATTAAGTCTCCTAAGTAAAAAAGAGCCATTGAAACTTAATCAATGGCTCTTCCAGAAATGATGTTCTTTATTTTTTTATCTGATCACCACTTTCTTAACGGTTCGATCTAGCCCATTCCGTAAGCTCAAAAAGTAAATACCTGTAGCATAAGAACTAACATCAATTGCTTGACTCACTTCTACACTTTCAGAAGACCATACCAATTGACCATTGGCATTCTGTAAAGTCCAAGTTGCATTCTGATCGATTGCAGTTTTTAGGCTAACAAAAATCTGATCTTGAGCTGGATTTGGTGCTACTTCAAAATTATTATTATCCGCTTTCAAGTTTTTATTAGAAGAAATGATACTAGGAAGAGCTGGATCAAAGCGCGTTCCAGAATTCAGCACCTCTTTGGTTTCGTCATTTTGCACATAAGCCAAGACATAGATTTCATCTGCCCCCCATTCTGTATCTAGCGTATAAGTGTAACTTCCTTCAAAAGCCTCTCCTATCGCAGCAGCAGTAAAGGCATCTCCATTCACTATATATTCACGGAATACATTATGGTGTACGGTTTCGCCATTGGGTGCATCATAATTCAATCGTTTTTCAGCGATGGCCACATAAAGTTTATAATTTCCATCAAGAACCTCCTCAAAAGACACCACTTTGACGGTTACGTCTCGGGTATCTCCAGTTGTTTCTGTTACTTCGATTCCTATTGGAGAAGTTAATGGCAGTGCCTCTGCAATTTGTGCATCGGTCACTAGAGAATTTCCGGTAGAGACTCCATTCAACCAAACTTTAGGCGTTCCATTTACACCATAATAATCAGCTCTTCCAGCATTTCCACTTGGATTATCTAGATAAAGTTGACAGTTGGAATAAGGTACAGGTGGATGAAAAGAAATGTGATGTACATCTTCTGGATAGGCATCCAATTTGGCAAAGAAACCAGGATTTCTAGAAGAACAAATACCACATCGAGTATTGGTAAAGTGTTCAAAAGTCAAATAACGTTTCATCTCTTGGGCATCGGCAGCAACAAGTGCAAAGAGGAAACTTAAGCTTAGGAGTAATTTTTTATTCATTCTATTAAGGTTTTAAATATTCAAATCAAGTATTGTACTGCGTATTTTGCTCAAGATTTGAGCCAATCCGCCTAATAATGACAATTCGTTTTATAATTTCTTTTGTTTTTACTGGCTTGCACTATATACGTCACTAATCTTAAACTGCAAAATAAGCCAACAGTTTTTATAATACTCAACTGGCCTTGTCGGATTTCAGACAATTTCACCACAATTATAAACCATTGAACTGAAGTTTCTGATTTCAAAGGCACTTATTGACCATTCGACACCATAAAGCCAAAATAAAAAATCCGAAAGAGTATTAGACTTTAGCGCACCTTAGCGAACGAAATAAAGAAAAGAGATAAAAGTATATTTTATTAGTCGTATTTTTGAGGCTTTGAGACAAAAAGGAATTGAATTTGCAGGACTTCCAATGATAGCGATTAGAATAAATCATCTTGAGCTAAAATAGCTTTCCCTTAATTTTGTCTGAGCACCAAAAGTAAATTAATATGACGACCTATCTACGATTCTTTATCTTATACCTGGCCTTACTTTTCGGAACCAAGTCCGTTATGGCTCAAGGTCAGGAAGATGTATTTCCGGGTGTTTTTGGTATGGAAGCTCAGGACATGGTCGCCAATGCTTATACTCCCAATAATGTCTTGAGTTATAATAATGCCAGAGATACTTTATTTCGCAGAGTTTTGGGACAAAATGATAGCCTCACTTGTGTCTACAGTGGCCATCGAGTATACATGGATCCTAACCAAGATCCGACGACTGCCGTTTTCCAAAATGGTGGCACCAATGGCATCAATACAGAACATACTTGGCCACAGGCTTATGGCGCGAGCGATGGCCCTGCAAGAAGTAACATGTATCACCTCTTTCCAACTCGGATCAAAGTGAATAGCGCACGGGCTAGTTTCCCCTTTTCAGAAATAACCGATTCCCAAACACAAGCTTGGTACTACCTCAACCAAGTCCAGACCAATATGCCTACAAGCAATATCGAACGCTTTAGCGAATACCGCCAAGGTATGTTTGAACCGCGCGAAGATTTTAAAGGAGATATTGCCAGGGCAATGTTTTACTTCTACACCATTTATAATAATGAAGCTCAAAGCGCTCCAGCAACTTGGTTTGACAATCAAATCAGCACCCTCTATCAATGGCATCTTCAAGATCCAGTCAATGAGCGGGAATGGAATCGCAATATAAAAATCGCCCCCTACCAAAGCAATAAATCTAATCCATACATCTTGGATTCCTCTCTAGTGGCTCGCGTTTTTTGCGAACAGCTAGGTATCGCTTGCATGACCGTATCGACTAAGGCTATAGAGAAAAGCCCTAGTTTTGGTCTGACTTGTATTCCCAACCCTGTAAAAAATAATGCTTTGATACAGTATCAACTTCCTCAGGCAGGAAATGTAGTATTAAGATTTTATAATTCTCTGGGACAAATATTAGAAGTCCAAGATCTAGGTTTTCAAAACACTGGTATTCATCAAGTTTTATGGCAAAAATCAATCACTACAGATCAAAAAGAAAATATTATTTTTTGTCACTTAAATCTAATCAATAATACAAGTACGTCCTCTTCTATTAAGAGAATAATTTTACTACCTTAGTTCAAAACCTCTACTTTTAATCAATCATTACTAGGGTTAAATGAAAATAAGGTGGCTTTTAGTCATTTTTAATTTTGCTTTTCTTATAAATGATTAACTTGTTGTGACAACTAAAAAACCAATCGCTTATGCAGGGATTAACCGATGTAAGCTATTGAAGTAAAATCTATTTTTTACGGAGCGAAAAGCTTCATTCATGTCAGCAAGATCCTTCGACCTAATGCCTATAGATAGAAGACACTTTATAAGAAAATTAGGTGGAGCTACAAGTAGTCTTGTATTATCCACTTTTCTCCATCCTGCATTAGCTGCTTCTCTTGACAATGCCTTCGCTCGAACCCAACACCTCTCTGCGAAGTCTGTAGCTTCTGACGAAGAATTCTGGCAACAAATCCAACTCGCTTATACCGTTTCTGCAACTCGTCTTGATTTGAATAGCGGAGGTGTTAGCCCCCAACCCAAAGTCGTACAAGAAGCCTTTAATGATTATAATCGCTTGAGCAATCAAGCGCCCTCTTATTTTATGTGGCGAGACTTAGACAGAGGTCGAGATTTGATCAGGCAGGAATTAGCCAATCTAGCGGGCACCTCTTTGGAAGAAATTGCTATTACTCGCAATGCTTCGGAATCACTAGAAAATGTGATTCTTGGAATGCGCCTTAATCCAGGCGATGAAGTTATTTTGAGCCGACAGGGCTACCCCAATATGATCCATGCTTGGAAGCAGAGAGCTATGCGCGAAGGCATCGTGTTAAAATGGTTGGACTTTGAACTTCCTCAAACCGATACTTCTTATTTTGTAGACTTATACAAAAACGCCATCACCCCCAAGACCAAAGTCATGCACATTACCCATGTGATCAATTGGAATGGTCAGATTTTACCCGTGAAGCAAATTACTCAACTAGCTCGCCAATATCAAATAGAAACGGTAGTAGATGGTGCTCATTCTTTTGCACAATTGGATTTCAAAATCCCTGAACTCGGATGTGATTATTTTGGCACTAGTTTACACAAATGGCTTTGCGCTCCTTTTGGTACCGGGATGCTTTATGTTAAAAAAGAAAAAATAAAAAACCTGTATCCATTATTTGCAGCAGAAGATCCTGAAAGTGACAATATCCGAAAATTTGAAAACTTTGGCACTCGTTCTTCCGCTACCGAACAAGCCATCATACCAGCCATTCAGTTTCATGAATTAATTGGTATCAAACGCAAACAGGAACGACTGCGTTATCTCAAAAATTATTGGGTAACAAAAGCGAAAACTATCCCAGGTTTTCAAATACACTCTCCTCTCGAACCTGATTTTGGCTGTGGCATAAGTCTTTTCTCTATAGACGGTATTGAGCTCAAAAAAATCACCAGAAAACTCATCAATAAACATCGCATTCATGTGGTCACGATATCATGGCACAACATTAATGGGATTCGGGTTTCCCCAAATGTATTTACCCTCACCAAAGATTTAGATCGCTTTGTAGAAGCCTTAAGAGTCATTAAAGATGCTTAATTTTATTTCGGCCTGATCTTTGACTTACACCTACCGTATAGTCTGGTTTTATTATAAAAACTAGGCAAATCATTTAGCCCAAATAAAGCTCAAACCGCCCTACGACCCATGCGTTTATTCATTCAAGGAGTATTCTTCTTTTTGACTTTCCAAGTCTTCGCTCATCCGAGTATAGACCTTTCCGCACTTAACATCGACAGCCTCCTACTCAGCTTAGACGAGCAAAAAATAGACAGTCTAAAAATTGGGAAACTTACTCAAGTTGCTTGGCAAATCAAACATTCTGACAAAGAAACCTCCTTTAAGATTACCCGTCTTATTCTCAAAAATGCAACTAAAACTGACTACCCTAAAGGAATAGCCGATGCCAGTCATACCCTTGGTATGCTTTATTGGTATCAAGGCGACTATAGACAAGCAGCAGATTATTATTTTAGAGCTTTGAGTATTCGAGAAAAACTCGGAAATCCTATAGATTTGGCTCGCTCTTATAATAATGTTGGAAATGTCTACTTCCACCAAAAAAAATACAAACAAGCCCAAGAATATTATCAACATTCTTTGGAAATAAGAACGGCCTTGAAAGACAGCATAGGCTTGATTTATTCTTTTAATAATCTGGGGAATGTATTTAATGCAGAAAAAGAATTTGAGTTGGCACTCAATCAATACAATATAGCTTATGGCATCGCCTCCAAAGTAAAAAGTCCAAAAGGAAAAGCCTTCGTTGCCAAACATCTTGGAGATTTCCAAATGCGCCAACAAGCTTTTGTACCTGCCTATCAACATTTTGCAGAAGGACTAAAACTCTATCGATCACTAAACCACCAAAATGGCACCATTGAGTGCCTCAATGGAATGGCCAAAGCATTAGTTCTACAAAAGAATCAATTGGCTTTAAGCATCCAACATTCGGCAGAAGCTATTCGCCTTGCTCGAAAATACAATGCCAAAAAACTACAAGCGGAAGCCGAAATAAATTTGGCAGCAGCTCATGCAGAACGAGGAGAGTATAAACAAGCGTTTAACTTAGAAAGAAAAAGTCGTTTTTTGCAAGAAGAATTGCTAGACGAAACCAGAGAACGAGCAATCATTGAAACTCAAATTCAGTATGACGTAGAAAGTAAAGAATCCGCTTTTCTCAAACAAGAAAACGAACTTTTGCTCAAGCAAAAGCAATTATATCAATTGCAGATGCTCATCGTTTTTTGTTTTCTCTTGACCGCAATTATTGTCAGTACCTTAATCTATGCTCGACTGAGAACACAAGCCTCAATGACCGAAGCTTTAGAACAAAAAAATCAAGAATTAAAACAGTCCAATGAAGCGCTAGAACGTTTCGCCTATGTATCCTCTCACGATCTAAAAGAACCTCTTCGAACCATCGGTTCTTTTTCCACCTTACTCAAAAGAAGATACCACGATCAACTGGATCAGGAAGGAAAAGAATACATCAATTATGTGGTCAACGGAGTATCAAAAATGTATAATCTCCTAGAAGATTTATTAGATTATTCTCGTTTGATTCATCAAAATAAAGAGGTTCGCGAAGAAGTCGATTTCAATACCCTAATGGAATCTGTAAAGGGTTCTTTGGATCATAGCATCAAAGAAAAGTCGGTAGAAATCAATATTCCTCAGATGCCCTATGTCCGATCAAATGCTTCTCAAATGGAGCAACTTTTCCAAAACCTTATCAATAATGCCATCAAATTCAATGATAAAAAACAACCCAAAGTAAGCATTGAATACCAACACTTATCTGGAGAACATTTTTTTGCAGTCAAAGACAATGGTCTGGGTATTGACTCCCAATATCAAGATAAAATTTTTGATGTTTTCCAAAGACTTTCCCGCAAAGGATACGAAGGAACAGGCGTTGGTTTAGCCATTTGCAAAAAAATCGTAGAACAGCACGAAGGAAAAATCTGGGTAGACTCTGAAGAGGGGAAAGGAAGTACTTTTTGTTTTACCATCCCAGATCGCCTGAATTAAAAACCAAGTCTCAAATTCTTCCATTCAAAGGGTTCCATCCGAAAAGAAAAGTAAGAAAACAATTAATAAATTGTTTTCTTTTGTGGAACTAAGATGACCTATCCTTAGTTCCTTTACTTTGCACCATTGATACCCAAGGAATGCTCAATAAAACGATTCAACTTTACGTCAAGTCTTTTGCTGGACTTTCCCGCGAAATTTGGTTTCTATCCCTAGTCACCTTAATCAATCGCAGTGGAACGATGGTCATCCCTTTTCTGACCCTTTACCTCACTACTGAACGACAATTCTCCTTTACGGAAACAAGTTGGGTGATGGCTTGTTTTGGAATTGGTTCTGTTGTAGGTACGATGATTGGGGGTCGATTGACCGATAAAATCGGACATTATCCCGTCATTCTTTTTTCTCTTTTTTTAAGTGGAATGGTTTTATTTGTGCTACAGCAAGTGCATGATCTTTATGCCATCTGTGCGGTAATCTTTGTCTTCACTACTATCGCCGATTCCTTTCGTCCAGCGAGTATGGTATCTGTGGCCGTATACAGCACACCCGAAAACAGAACACGTTCCATTTCCTTGGTTCGTCTAGCCATCAATCTAGGCTTTGCACTTGGTCCCGCCTTGGGTGGGCTCATTGCATTTAACATTGGGTATGACTGGCTATTTTGGCTTGACGGAATCACCTGTATGGCCGCTGCTGTATTTTTTGGGTGGATGTTTGAAAACCAGAAAGCAGAACCTACCGAAGAAGAGAAAAAAGAAGAAAAAATAAGTCTTGAAAAGAGTCCTTATCAAGATCATTCTTTCCTAGTTTTCTTTGTTTTACTTTTTTTATCCGCCTCGGCCTTTGTTCTTTTTTTCTCAGCGGGCCCAATTTACTTTCGACAAATATTACTGATGGATGAGGCACAAATCGGAGGAATTTTGGCACTCAATGGTTTAATTATTTTTGCAGTAGAAATGCCCTTAGTCTACCTTTTGCAAGACAAGATTCCACACTTAACACTAGTCGCCATTGGAGTGGCTTTGATTGGTCTTTCCTATTTGATTTATAATGTATTTTTTGGTTGGTTCTTCGCAGCTATACTGGCTTTGTTGGCCATTACATTTGGAGAAATCTTAAATATCCCATTTGCCAATACTTTTGCACTCAGTCGCGCCAATACATCCAACCGAGGAAAATACATGGCGCTCTATGGCAATGCCTATTCTTTAGCCCATGTCTTATCACCATTCATTGGATTGCGCATAGCCGAATTTTATGGCTTCGATTCCTTATGGTATTTATTGGCTTTTATCTGTACTTTATCTGCGCTCGGTTTTATTTTTTTACAGAGACACCTAGCAACAGAATAGTATCATTATTTAAAACTCTTAAAAGCCCAAAACAAATTCTTATATTTAAGCAATTAAATCAAAAATGATTTAATTGCTTTTTTGTTTGAATTGATTTTGAACTAAACGTAAAACTTACCAGAATGCCTCTATTTGACGATAAGAGTCCAACCGACTATGATGCTATTGTAATTGGCACCGGAATTAGCGGAGGTTGGGCTGCCAAAGAACTTTGTGAAAAAGGACTAAAAACTTTAGTCTTAGAAAGGGGACGCAATGTCGTACACCTAGATTATCCAACGGCCAATGATGAGAAGTGGGATGATAAGCACCGACAACGATCGACCCAAGAAGATCTTAAAGATTATCCCAAACAATCGCGAACAGGCTATACCACCCGACCAGAACATCGACATTTCTTTGTCAAAGATACCGAGCATCCATACGATGAAAAGGAAGGGACTCGATTTGATTGGATGCGAGGTTATCAGGTCGGTGGTCGATCCTTAGTATGGGGTCGGCAAAGTTACCGATGGAGTCCTATGGATTTTGAATCTAACCTCAAGGATGGCCATGGAATAGATTGGCCGATTCGGTATAAGGACCTCAAACCTTGGTACGATTATGTAGAAAGTTTCATTGGAGTCAGTGGTCGCAATGAAGGCTATAGTCAATTGCCAGATGGTAAATTTCTACCTCCTATGGATTTGAATTGTGTGGAAGAAGAGTTAAAAAAAGGGATCGAATCTAATTTCACCGGAAGAAACCTCACCATTGGTCGAGTCGCCCATATTACTGGCGACAAACGCATTGGCAATAGAGGCGTTTGTCAATCTCGCAACCGCTGTATGCGGGGTTGTCCCTTTGGAGCGTATTTTAGTAGCAACTCCTCTACCCTACCCGCCGCAGAAGAAACCGGAAACATGACCCTCCGCCCTCACTCCATAGCTTTTGAAATTATTTATGATGAGCAAAAAGGAAAAGCAAAAGGTGTTCGAGTCATCGACAAGATTACCAAAAAAACCATAGACTTTACCGCCAAAATTATTTTCTGCAATGCTTCTAGTATTGCTTCTACTTGGATTTTGATGAACAGCAAATCCAATCGATTCCCCAATGGCATGGGCAATGAATCAGGGGAACTAGGACACAACATTATGGATCACCATTTTAGAGTTGGGGCCGCAGGAGAATACGAAGGTTTTGGCGACAAATACTATAAAGGCCGTCGACCAAATGGTTTTTACATCCCTCGATTCCAAAACCTTGACAAGCAAAGTGCGAAGAAAGATTTTGTGCGAGGATATGGCTATCAAGGAAGTGCGAGTAGACAAAACTGGATGCGTGGAGTAGCAGAGTTAAATTTTGGAGCAGGTTTTAAAGATTCTCTTTTTGCCCCTGGGCCTTGGCGAACGGGGATGACTGCCTTTGGCGAAATACTGCCTTATCACGATAATGCCATGAGCCTCAATTACGATAAGTTGGATCAATGGGGATTACCGACGATTACTTTCGCTACGAATATCCGTGAAAACGAAATCAATATGCGTAAAGACATGGCCACCAGTGCCGCAGAGATGCTCGAAGCAGCAGGTTTTAAAAATGTAGAAACCTACGAAAGATCTTACGGTGTAGGACTCGGCATCCATGAAATGGGAACGGCTAGAATGGGCCGCAATCCAAAAACATCGGTGCTCAACAAATGGAATCAAATCCATAGTGTTCCCAATGTTTTTGTAACCGATGGCGCCGCCATGACTTCTGCTGCTTGCCAAAACCCGTCTTTGACTTATATGGCAATGACCGCTCGGGCAGCAGATTATGCAGTAAAAGAATTGAAACGACAAAACCTTTAAACCTTCTCGTTTCTCCATCAATTTTTCACAGTGTAATTACCTCATTGACTTCTAAAAAAATCGACCTATGAAACGGCGTGATGCAATAAAAATGATAAGTATTGGAATGGGCTATACCCTTTCCGCTGGTACCTTAGCTACCATGGCCAGCTCTTGTAAAACCGATCCAAGTATTACTTGGACGCCTTCCTTTTTCTCTCCACTAGAAGGAAGGCTTATCGAAGACTTACTAGAAATCATGCTTCCTGCAACAGATACTCCCGGTGCCAAAGATGTTGGTCTAGCCCCCTTAATCGACCTAATCGTCAAGGATTGCTACGAAGCCGAAGACCAAGAAAATTTCCGATTAGGCATGGAATCTTTTCTTAAACAACTAGGGGATGAAAATGCACAAAGCAAAGCAAGCAATGCCAAGCTTACCCAGTTGCTCGAAAACCACATTACTAAGGTTCCTCCAGAATTACAAACCGCTATAGACGAACTTATCGCAGCGAAAGAACCTCCAACTCTGGCTGGTGATAAAGATCTTTATATGCGTTTTAGCTTTATCAAAAATTTTAGAACCTTGGCTTTATCAGGTTACTTTAGCTCAGAAGAGGTCGCCACTAAGCACCTCAACTATATGCCAGTGCCCGGACCATACCTAGGCTGTATTCCTGCTTCCGACGTAGGAACTACGTGGGCTTTATAGTCCACCTTTTGGAAGCCATCAGACTCAATCCAAGTAAAACTAACAGATACTCATGAAGCGAAGAACATTTATTAAAAATACTGCAGCTGCAACTTCTGCCTCTTTACTTCTTTCTCCCGGAATGGCCTCTTGTAATAGTGGAGAAGATCAACAAAAACACACTCCTTTGAAAAACAACATTCATCATTCTGTTTGTCAATGGTGTTATGGAAAAATTCCTTTGGAGGAACTATTGCCCCAGCTAAAGGAAATGGGAATTCTAGCCATTGACTTGATTGGGCCAAAGGATTGGTCGACTTTAAAAAAACATGGGATAACTTGTTCGATGTGTAATGGAGCAGAAATCAACTTGGTGGATGGATGGAATGATCTTCAATTTCACGAGCAGTTGATTGCTAATTATACCGCAATGATTCCTTTGGTAGCAGAAGCTGGATATCAAAACTTAATCTGCTTCTCTGGCAATCGTAGAGGCATCAGCGATGAAGAAGGCATGGCGAATTGTGTCAAAGGTTTAAAACAGATTTTGCCACTCGCTGAAAAACATCAGGTCATCATCCAGATGGAATTATTCAACTCTAAAGTGGATCATCCCGACTACATGTGCGACAACACTGCTTGGGGAATCCAACTTTGTAATGAGCTTGGTTCAGAAAATTTTAAATTGCTTTACGACATTTATCACATGCAAATTAATGAGGGGGATATCATTCGCACGATCCGCGAGCACCATGCTTATTTTGGTCATTATCACACGGCGGGCGTGCCGGGTAGAAATGAGATCAATGATTCTCAGGAATTATTTTACCCTGCTATCATGAAGGCGATTGTAGAAACAGGTTTTAAAGGTTTTGTAGCTCAAGAATTCATTCCTACTCGGACGGATATCTTGGCCTCTCTAAAAGAAGCCATCAAAATTTGTGATGTTTAAAAACTTTCTTTTAGCAAATTCAAAAAAAGCATTTCATTTTTCAAATGCTATCAACGAGAGAGCCTCTAAGCAAATACAATTTACTTAGAGGCTCTTTTATTTTTTCGAATGAGACAAGACTATTTAAAATCAGTCTTGCAGATTAGATTCTTAAGCAGGAGTGTCTCCATCTCCTACTACTTTATCAATCGCATCGCCAGCAATATCTTTGGCACCATCGGCCACGTCACCTGCTTTATCAATGACCGTTCCGGCAGCATCTTTTGCACCATCGACTACATCGCCAGCTACATTCTTAGCACCATCTGCCAAATCTCCGGCTTTATCTACTACGGTTCCTGCAGCATCTTTTGCCATGTCCATGGCACCACCAGCTACATCGCCAGCTTTTCCGACTACATTGCCAGCAGCATCCTTAGCGCCATCGACTACATTGCCAGCCACATTCTTAGCACCATCTGCCAAATCTCCGGCTTTGTCCATTACGGTTCCGGCTGCGCCTTTTGCGCCATCAACTACATCGCCAGCTACACTCTTAGCACCATCTGCTAAATCTCCGGCCTTGTCTACTACGGTTCCTGCTGCATCTTTTGCCATATCTACCGCACCACCAGCTACGTCGCCAGCTTTTTCGACTACATTTCCAGCCACATTCTTAGCGCCATCCGCCAAGTCACCTGCTTTATCCATTACCGTTCCTGCCGCATCTTTAGCCATATCTACCGCACCACCAGCCAAATCACCTGCTTTATCCAATACTCCGCCCGCTAAACCCTTAGCTCCCCCAGCTAAATCGCCAGCTTTATCTAAAACATCACCACCTGCATCTTTGGCCATATC
>CAYQRA010000003.1:0-31114 GCA_964419315.1 uncultured Saprospiraceae bacterium
AGCTTCGTGGGTTTCTTTGCGCAATAATAGTCCATCTCGTTTGGCATATTTTGCCGCTACTTTTACAAAACGCTTATCTTTTCTCGGATCAAACTGCCCCATTAAATAGGCATCAGTAATCGTAGAATCAAAAGCGACGGCAGGCATAGGAGCTTCCTCTGTTATTGATTTTTTTTGAAAAGAATCAGATACATTGGCCAAGGCCACTCCTGTTGAAGCCTTTTCACTTTCTGATGGTACAGGTTGACAAGCGCCACAAATACTCAGCACTAATAATAGGCAATAGTATCTATTCATGATTTTGATTTAAAACTTAAGATGGTGATCAATTGCGGATCAATATTCAAATTCCATTTGCTTAAAAGGAAAACCAAACAAACATTCTTCTCTAATCAAATTGGCTACTTTGTCTGGCACCATTCCATCCCAACCTTCTTCGTCATTTTGCAACATCTCCAGTACCATTTTGGAAAAAATATGTAAGTTCTCTTCTTTGTAATTTTTAATATCCTCGATTTGATGACTGTCCAATAAATGTTGGTACAAAAATTTAAGCCCTTCCGGTACTGGCAAATTAACACTGGTCATCAACTCTTCACTTCCTTCTTGCATAGCAGGATAAACATACATCTTGACATTGCGCGTAAACAACTCTCCAAAAGCAGCCAAGAGTCGACCGTCTTGATTATCATAAAACTTTTGATTGATGATATCTAGCATTTGGCGAACGCCAATTACCAATCCGAGTTTTTGTACTTTATAATCTGCTAAATAGGAAATCATTTTTTGATGTTCTTCACAATCGGAAATGATTACCGTTTGCCCCAAAGCACAAAGTAAAGCAGCACGATCCATAAAATCCTTCTCGTCTAATTCTCCTCCTGATTTTAGATTATCGAGAGTGACTTCTGTCAACAAATAAGTTTTTCGAGCTTCTACATCTGGTTCATTCCGAAATTGTTCGAAACTCGATTTGATCATATCTTGATTGACCAAAGTAATCGGACGGAAACTACCTCTCACCACCAATACGTTTTTCTTATACAAAAACTCCGACGCATGAACACTTTTTCCGTCTGGGCCAAACATCGCTACATCTGTCAATTTATGCTTAACCAACATCAGACAAAGCAGGCGATTGTCCAAACCTTCAAAGTCTGGTCCGCTGATCCGAATCATATCAATCGCAATTCGCCCTCGTAAATTATCAATCAAAGACTCGATCATCACCTCCGGATCTTCATGGTAGTAATAACAAGCATAGATCAAATTAACGCCCAATACTCCTATCGCTTGTTGTTGCAGGCGATTATCATTGTCGAGCATTTTAGCATGAATAACAATTTCATTATACTCTGAATCTGGGCCCAATTGAAAGCGGATACCCAACCAGCCATCTCCTTTGATGGTCTTGCTATAATTAATCGCCGAAACCGTATCTGCGAAAACAAAGAAATTGGTATCTGGTCGTTCATTTTGCAAGCGCGTATTCATCAAATCACATTCGTGATCCAGCATTTTATACAAACGGGATTCACAGACATAGCGACCACTCGCCTCCGGCCCATAGATTTTATCCGAATAGACTTTATCATAAGCAGACATGGTCTTAGCAATTGTTCCTGCCGCAGCCCCCACTTGAAAAAAATAACGAGCAACCTCTTGCCCCGCGCCTATTTCTGCAAAAGTGCCGTAAATATGATCATCCAAATTGATTTCTAAGGCTTTTTGTTCTGTTTCTAATGCTTGACGTGCCATTTTGGGAATGTTTGATGAATGTATAACAAAACTACATAATTTTAAACGTCTGGAGAAGAGTCCTTGTTACCTTTTCCCTAGAAGATCAAGAAACGCTCTATCCTAAGATTTACCTGCATCCTAGCTAGCTTTTTCGTAATTTTGCGAAACTTTTCTCTTTGAGAAATGATTTATGTACAAACAAGACACCTTTTTTTCTGTTTTGTCGATAAAACAAACCTATGTTTCCGAAATATGATGTAATTGTGGTTGGAGCGGGTCATGCCGGCTGTGAAGCGGCAGTTGCTGCTGCCAATATGGGTTCTAAGGTACTGTTGGCTACCATGAACATGAACACCATTGCACAAATGTCTTGCAATCCAGCAATGGGAGGGGTAGCCAAGGGGCAAATTGTCCGAGAAGTCGATGCCCTAGGCGGCTACTCTGGAATCGTGACGGATCATACAATGATTCAGTTTAGAATGCTCAACCGTTCTAAAGGACCCGCGATGTGGAGTCCTCGAGCACAAAGTGATCGCATGCGATTTGCCGAAAAATGGCGCTTGATGTTGGAAGCTCACCCCAATATTGATTTTTGGCAGGAAATGGTTCGAGGTATTATCGTCAAAGATGGAAGATGTGGTGGAATCCGCACCGGAATGGGTATCGACATTGAAAGTAAATCTGTGGTACTGACCAATGGTACTTTTCTGAATGGTTTGATCCACATTGGGGAAAAGAATTTTGGAGGAGGTCGCGCTGGCGAAAAAGCAGCTACTGGTATTACCGAACAACTCATCGAACTAGGTTTTGAATCGGGCAGAATGAAAACGGGAACTCCTCCGAGAGTAGATGGTCGATCTTTGGATTGGGATAAAATGGAAGTGCAAGCTGGAGACGAAGATCCTGCTAAATTCTCTTTTACGGATACGCCTAAATTAACAAAGCAAAGACCTTGTCATATTACTTACACCAACAAGGCGGTTCATGAGCTTCTCAAAACAGGTTTTGATCGCTCGCCTATGTTCAATGGTCGCATTCGTGGATTGGGGCCGCGTTATTGTCCGAGTATTGAAGATAAAATTGATCGTTTTGCAGATAGAGATCGCCATCAATTATTTGTCGAACCAGAAGGCTGGAATACTATAGAAATTTATGTCAATGGTTTTTCTTCTTCTCTTCCAGAAGATGTCCAATTCAAAGCCATGCAATTGATTCCCGGTTTTGAAAACGCCAAGATGTTTCGTCCCGGTTATGCGATCGAATATGATTTCTTTCCGCCTACTCAATTAAAAATATCCTTAGAAACGCGCTTGGTAAAAAACCTCTTCTTTGCCGGACAGATCAATGGAACTACCGGCTACGAAGAAGCTGCCTGCCAAGGCCTTATGGCTGGACTCAATGCTCATCTTGCCATCCATGAAGAAGAGCCTTTTGTACTGAAAAGATCAGAAGCTTACATCGGCGTCTTGATTGATGACTTGGTCAACAAAGGGACTAAGGAGCCTTACCGAATGTTTACTTCGCGTGCTGAATATCGGATTCTATTGCGTCAAGACAATGCAGACTTGCGACTTACGCCGCTAGCCAAAGCTCTGGGAATGCAAGGCCTCGACGAACGATTAAGTCGAGCCGATCACAAGAAGGACGAAACCAAGGTGGTGGAAAAATACATTCGAAAAACAAGTGTGAGTCCAGATGCTATCAATCCTTATTTGGAAAGGATGGGTTCGGCTCCACTCAAGCAACAAGTAAAGTTGCATAGCGTTCTCCTTCGACCACAAGTCGATTTGGCAGGGCTGCGCCAAACTTTGCCGCAACTGGAAAAAGACATGGCTCAATTTGATGCGGAAGCTGTGGGTTTGGCAGAAATCAACCTACTTTATGAAGGTTATATCCGCAAAGAACAAGAGATGGTAGATAAGATGAATCGTTTGGAATCTGTTAGACTTTATGAAGATTTTGATTATGAAGACCTGACAGCGCTTTCGAATGAGGCTCGAGAAAAATTAAATCAATTAAAACCTCGAACCATTGGTCAAGCCAGTCGAATCAGTGGGGTATCTCCTTCTGATATTTCTATTTTATTGGTTCATATGGGGCGGTAAATGTTGGTATAGCGTTTTAGTTTAATGTCATTTTTTTGGTAGTGTTTTTGTAGCTCCATAAGCCAAAACCCATAATAATGATAAAAATCTCAATCCCTTTTTCCAAAGGGAATGCACTTTTCTTTTCCCTACTCTTTATTGGTTCTTCCTTATTCTCTCAAAAACAGGATCAATATTTCTTTGAGCTTAATCCAAAGTCAAATTCTAGTGATCCCGTGGATTTCACCATCAATGAAGTCATTGACGCTCGGGTATATACCAAACATTGTGGATATGTACCGAATGGCGTAGATGGTCAATTGATTCAGGCGACTTTCAAAAATGGTATTGAAAATGAATTAGCCGGACTACTAAAGTTGATGTTGAAATTTGGCAATGTGGAAAATGAGGTCGTGATGGTCATCAATGAATTTCACATCAATGAATCCAATCAATCCAGTGATTTTGGGCAATTTGAAATGCTTTATGATTTTTACCTAAAGAAAAATGATCAATACCTTCTTTTGTTGCGAGTGGATGATTTTCAGGTGACTACGGGGTTTAATGTAAAAAAGAGTCATTGTACTAATATCGTTAAATCAGTCAACCATGCCGTTAAAGCTTTGGCAGACTCTGATTGGCAATCTTTGGCAAAAGCAGAAGCGCTGGTTTGGCAAAGTAAAGAAACGCTTTTAGACAATAAGGTCAATTTCTCTATCTTAGAAAAGCCAGTTCTACAACCAGGAATCTATAGAAGCTACGTAGAATTTAAAGAAAACAATCCGTCGATCCAAGACGTAGAAATCACCTTAAAAAAGGCAGCAGAAAAAGATCTCTTTGATCGCAAAGCAGTGGTTTTTAAAAATCTACCAGATGGTATTAGCAATAAAAGTTTGAGCAAACAAATGTGGGGCTTTTCGGATGGAAAAAATGTATACATCAATAATTGGGCGGTCTTTCAAGAATACTCTTTTGCGCGTTTGACTTCCTTTGGAAAATATTGCCCCTTCATTGGTAAAGAAAGTTTGTACAAAGGAGGAGCTGATCGCATGGCTCGATCAGATGCCGACAAAAAAGCGTATGTTTTTGACATTCACAAAGGACAAGCTTATCTGATGGATGATGCATTCTTAGAGCGGATTTTACGCAGCAATGCCAACCTTCACCATAAATATCGCCAAGAGCGAGACAAGAAAAATCCCAACACCCAAATCTGGTATGCCAAAGAATTGAGCCTCGCTTTATCTAGTAATTAGAGCATGTTTAAAGTTGGATTAAATATCCGAAGGTTTTCTACCTACGATCAATCGAAACTGTCGATTGAAGTTTGATAAATTCTGGAAGCCTACTTGATAGGCAATCTCAGATATCGTGGATTTCTCTTCTCTCAACCTCCGACAAGCAATACCAATTCTTACTTCATTCAAAAAACGGACAAAGGTTTTTCCGGTACGCAATTTAAAAAATCGACAAAACGCAGAAGGGGTCAAATTCGCAATGGCCGCTACTTCTTCTAATCGAATGGGCTCGGCATAATGATCCATCAAATATTGCAAAACCTCTCCCAAGCGTTCGTCTCGCTCCGCGCCAATATTCAACCAATTCAAATTTGATAAGCCTTTTACCTTTCCCGTCGAACAAAGATGTAACAACTCCAATAATGCTTGCAAACGCGCAAAATTTTCTTTCTCCGGCATCGATGCTAGAATCGTTCTAAGCGGCTCTTTCATCGCTCCCTCTATCAATAAGCCCTTCGACGATTGTTGCAAAAGCTCTTTTATCCTCAGCATTTCTGGTAGTGCAAAAAAGACTTCTCCAAAGGCCTCTTTTCTAAAAAAAACCGAAATCGCATAAACTCCAATCTCTGGATCTTGATAGAAGGAGTCATCGCATTTGAATAAGTGAGGTAAGTTCGAACCCAGAAAAAAAACGTCTCCTTCTTCAAACTCTACCATTTGATCGCCAACCAAGCAATTCCCAAAACCTTTGACAATCAAAGTAAATTGATACTCTGGATGAAAATGCAGCCGATCATAAAAATGAGACATTCGATCTTCCTGTACTCGTACAGAAGCCTCCTCCGTCATCGGTATTTTAAACGAAATTGCTTTCAAGTAGATATTATTTTTCCCTTCATGAATAGAATCAAACAAAAGTAAGACAAAATAGTATCAGTTTTTGCAAAAATGCTAGAAGTCTTTTCCAAGCAAAGGTTTTAATTTTGCATTAGCGTTCAACATACGTTCGTGAACGCTAAATTTTTAATAAATTCTTTCAAATCCAATCCAATGCACGTAAAATGGGAAGGCATTTATCCTGCCGTTACAACCAAGTTTAATGATGACGAAAGTCTCGACCTCGAAGGTTTTGCCTTTAATCTAAATGCTCAAATCGAAGCTGGAATAGATGGTATTATCATTGGCGGAAGCCTCGGAGAAGCAAGTACACTCGATTTTGAAGAGAAACTAATTTTGTTAAAAAAAGGATTAGAAACCAGCAATGGTCGAGTTCCTGTTTTACTCAATATCGCTGAGCGGCGAACCGCAGAAGCAGTTCGACAAGCACAAGTGGCGGAAGCTGCTGGAGCAGATGGTTTTATGCTTTTACCTCCTTTGAATTATGGTGCCTGCGATGAGGAAGTTGTTGCTTATTTTAAAGCCGTCGCCAAAGCAACTTCTTTACCTATTGTGATCTATAATAATCCGGTGGATTATAAAATCATGGTCAGTGTAGATATGTTTAAAGAATTGCTAGATTATCCCAACGTTCAAGCAGTCAAGGAATCTTCCCGAGATTTGACGAACGTTACGCGTATGAAAAATGCCTTTGGTGATCGCTTCAAAATACTAGGAGGAGTGGATACATTGGCACTCGAATGTCAGGTAGCAGGTTCGGATGGATGGATCGCAGGATTAGTCAATGCCTTTCCACGAGAGACGGTTGTCATTTATAAACTAATTAAGCTTGGACGCTTGGCGGAAGCTCTTGCCATCTATCGTTGGTTTATGCCACTCCTCGAATTGGACATCCACCCAAAGCTGGTACAGTATATCAAATTAGCCGAAGTAGCCACCGGTTTGGGTACGGCCAAAACCCGCGCACCACGACTACCATTGCAGGGGGAAGAACTACAACGCATACAAGCCATCATTGATGCCGGAATAAAGAATCGACCGGATCTAAAACCCTATGAAAATTTGTAACTTGAGCTTTTAGTAAAATCTCTACAATTAATAAAAAAATGGACGGAAGAAACCTCATTGGATATAAATACTCTGCTATGGCAAAAGAAATTTTGTCTTCTTTTAGCCCTGCCAAACGTAGAACAATCGACGGGGCATTTCACATTGCCACGACCGAAGAAATTGACGAGGCGATGAATCTCGCTACCTCCGCTTTCACCACTTATCGCCAAACCAGTGGAAAAGATAAAGCCAAATTTCTCAATGCCATCGCTGACGAAATACTGATACTCGGCGATGAATTGATAGAGAGAGCAATGGAAGAATCTGGTTTGCCCCAAGGAAGGATTACTGGCGAACGGGGAAGAACAATCGGGCAATTGCAGCTTTTTGCCAAAACCCTCGAAGAAGGATCTTGGGTAGATGCCATCATCGATCAAGCAGATCCTGATCGCAAACCTTTTCCCAAGGCAGATATCCGACGGATGTTGGTTCCTCTTGGGCCCGTGGTTGTTTTTACCGCGAGTAATTTCCCTTTGGCTTTCTCCACAGCGGGAGGAGACACTGCCTCTGCTTTAGCCGCCGGAAATCCCGTCATCGTCAAAGCACATGAATCTCATTTGGGAACCAATGCCTTAGTCGCCTTAGCGATTCAAAGAGCAGCTGAAAAAACGGGAATGCCCGATGGTGTTTTTTCCTCTCTTAATGGTACGGGTAAAGATCTTGGCCAAGCTTTAGCCAAACATCCTCAAGTGAAAGCGATTGCTTTCACCGGTTCGCTCCGCGCAGGCAAAGCGATTTTTGATACCGCCAATCAACGAGAGGAACCCATCCCAGTTTTTGCAGAAATGGGTAGTATCAATCCGGTGCTTTTATTGGAAAAGGCTTTGGCCAAAAAAGGGGAAATAATTGCCCAGCAATATGCCTCTTCCGTCACTCTTGGCGTTGGTCAATTTTGCACCAATCCCGGTTTACTCATTGGCCAACAAAACGAGGATCTCGATCTATTTATTAAAAGCCTTGCCAAGAATATTGAACAAATAACTCCTGCTACGATGCTCAATGAAGGGGTTTGTAATAATTTTGAAATGGGCCAACAAAAGGCATTGAACATCACCGGAGTAAAACTCGAAGGTAAGGCAGCTACACAAAAAGAAGCCATTCAAGGGCAAGCCGCAGTAGCCTCTGTTTCTGCCGAAGTTTTTCTGCAAAATAAAGAATTGCAAGAGGAAGTTTTTGGCCCTTTTACCCTAGTCGTCCGATGTGCTTCTAAAAAAGAAATGCAAGCAGTCATCAATGCGCTCAATGGTCAGCTTACGGCAACTGTGATGGGAGAAAAAGAAGAATTATCAGAAAACTTGAGCCTCATCCAACAGCTACAAAACAAAGTCGGTAGAATTCTTTTCAATGGGGTTCCTACCGGAGTAGAAGTCTGTGCAGCGATGCAACATGGCGGCCCCTTTCCAGCAACTACTGACAGCAGAACAACCTCTGTCGGTGTTGGAGCCATCAAACGTTTTGTCCGGCCATTGGCTTTTCAAAACTGCGAACAAACATTGCTTCCCCAAGCATTACAAGATGGCAATCCATTGAACATCTGGAGAATGCTAGATGGCACTTGGGGGCAAAAGTAATTTTCGTTCTTGGACAAACCGACAACGGAGGTTCATAAACGGAGTGAACTAAATCCCGTGTGTGAGTCAACCATAATTTTAAAACTACAAGCGCAAGTCCAAAACATGGCAGCAAAAACTTTTTTCTGTGTTGATGCACATACCTGTGGCAATCCTGTTCGGGTAGTGGCGGGTGGTGGGCCACTTCTGGAAGGAAATAGTATGATCGAAAGACGAGCTCATTTCCTCCGTGAATTTGACTGGATTCGTAGAGGTTTGATGTTTGAACCACGCGGACATGATATGATGTCTGGAAGCATTCTTTATCCTCCCGCCGACCCAGCTAACGACATTGGCGTTTTGTTTATCGAGACGAGTGGTTGCTTACCCATGTGCGGTCATGGTACCATCGGAACCGTTACGATTGCCATCGAACAAGGATTGGTTCAACCAAAAATCCCCGGACAATTAAAATTGGAAACTCCTGCAGGATTGGTACAAGTCACTTACCAACAAGAAGGTCAAAAAGTACGTTCGGTCCGGCTTACTAATATTCCTTCTTATCTAGCCGCAGAAAACATAGCAGTAGAATGCCCTGACTTGGGATTACTAAAGGTAGATGTTGCTTATGGTGGTAATTTTTATGCCATTATAGACCCACAAGAAAATTTTACGGGTATAGAAAACTTTACTGCCGGAGATCTTATCAGATGGAGCCCCATCATTCGCAAACGCTTGAACGCCCAACATACTTTTGTTCATCCTGACGACGATCGCATTTCTGGTCTAAGTCATTTGCTTTGGACGGGAGCTTGTATTAGCCCCGAGGCCGATGCCCGCAATGCTGTTTTTTATGGTGACAAAGCCATTGATCGTTCTCCTTGTGGTACGGGTACTTCCGCTCGCATGGCTCAGTGGGCGGCGAAAGGAAAGCTCCAAAAAGGAGATCGTTTTGTGCACGAAAGTATCATCGGAAGTACCTTTATCGGTCGGGTAGAAGATACCGCCAAGGTGGGCGATTTTGAGGCGATTATTCCGAGTATTGAAGGCTGGGCGAAAATAACGGCATATAATAATATCATTATCGACGATGATGATCCTTATGCTCATGGATTTCAAGTGATTTAGTTTTAAGTAAGACTTCCAATATGAAAACCCTAATTATCGGTGGTGGTGTTATCGGCTTGGCTTGTGCTCATTTTCTGCAAAAAGAAGGGTGCGAGGTGAGTGTCCTTGACCAAGGAGATCTTTCTAGTGGTTGTTCTTTTGGCAATGCCGGAATGATTACTCCCAGTCATTTTATTCCGCTAGCAGCACCGGGGATGATCGCCAAAGGAATTCGCTGGATGTTTGATCCCGAAAGTCCTTTCTACATCAAGCCTCGCTTAGATCGAGCACTCCTTTCTTGGGCGTGGAAATTTTACAAAGCCTCTTCTGAAAAGCAGATGCAAAGAGCGATGCCTGTCCTACGCGATCTTAATCTTTTAAGTAAAAAATTATATCAAGATTGGGAAAGTGAAATGGATTTTTCCTTTGCGCTTACGCAAAAAGGATTATTAATGCTTTGCCGAGAAGAACATAGTCTTGAAGAAGAAAACCACACGGCAAACTTAGCCAATCAAATTGGCGTCGAAGCAAAAAACCTATCCATTGAAGCCCTTAGAAAAATGGAACCCAATATTTCTGACGAAGTCATTGGTGGTGTTTATTTTCCAGATGATGCCTATCTTTCCCCGGACCTTTTATTGGCAGGATTGAAAAACAAACTGCGCAAAGATGGTGTGGCCTTTCACCCGCACACAGAAGTCCTAGATTTCGAAAAACACAATGGTGAAATATATGAACTAATCACCAACAAAGGTCGCTTCGCTGCTTCGGAAGTCATTATTGCTTCCGGTTCTTGGTCGCCTTTCCTAGCAAAAAAATTGGGTTTGTCCTTACCTTTGCAAGCCGGAAAAGGCTACAGTCTCACCTTAGATCAAGCACCGGCAATGCTTCAACATGCTGCTATTCTTTGCGAAGCAAAAGTAGCGGTAACGCCTCTCGGCAGCCAGATGCGTTTTGGTGGGACGATGGAAATTGCTGGCATCAATCATCGCATTAATCAGGCTAGAGTGCGGGGTATTCTTCAGTCCGTTCCCAAGTATTATAAAAACTATCAAATCCCCATGCCAAAGGAAGAAAAAATCTGGCATGGATTGCGCCCTTGTTCGCCCGATGGCCTTCCCTATATTGGTCGGGTCGATTCTTTTTCCAATCTCACTATCGCAAGTGGTCATGCGATGATGGGTTTGAGCTTAGCTCCAGTGACGGGTTTGTTAATTGCTGAATTAATTACAGGTAAAAAATTATCTTTGAACATTGATTTGTTAAGTCCTCAGCGATATCGCTAAAACGTTCTAAATTCTTGTCCGGAAACATCTCTCTGACCATAACCTAAAATAAAGATCGCCCCATGAAAATCTCCTCGTTCCTTTTCATTTTCTTTTGCTTGCTCTTATCTTCCTGTCAAGAAAAAAAGAGTTCTACAAAAAACATAGAGACTGTTCCAATAAAAGAAATCACGGAGACTCCCAAAGATTTTACCGCCTTGAAAACCAATCAAGCTCCAGCTATTGATGGTGTCGCAAACGATGCTTGTTGGCAAAATGCACAATGGTATCCGATGCAAGAACGTTGGTTGGGAGAAGTTTATACCCCAGAAGATTTTCAAGGGCGTTATAAATTAACTTGGGATGAAAAACATATTTATATTTTGGCAGAGATTGTGGACGATACCTTAATAGATATCCACGCAGATGGATTGAAGAATTATTGGGATGATGATTGTTTGGAAATTTTTATCGATGAAGATCATTCCGGTGGGAATCACCAATACAGTCATAATGCTTTTGCTTATCACATTGCTTTAGACAATCGCGTAGTAGACGTTGATCCGGATAAAGTTTTTCGATATTATACCGATCACCTTCTTTCCCGACGAGTGACTAAAGGAAATACTTCTATCTGGGAATCAGCCATGACTTTGTATTCTGCTGAATATAAAGACGATGCAAGTGATAATCTTCCCGTAAAATTAAGTGCCGAAAAACAAGTTGGTTTTGCCATTGCCTACTGCGATAATGACCATAGTCCCGAAAGAGAAAACTTTATTGGCTCCGTTGTCGTAGAAGGAGAAGATAAAAATCGAGGTTGGATTGATGCGGGGATTTTTGGAAATTTAACTTTGAAAGAATAAACCTGTTTCTCTTTTTTTTGTTGCAAAGCATATGCGGAATCAAAAAGATACTCCTTCTTCTTACGATCTACTCATCATCGGTGGCGGACCGATTGGTCTGGCTTGTGGAATTGCTGCTAAGAAAGCAGGACTGAATTATCTGATTGTGGAAAAAGGCGTCTTGGTCAATTCTCTTTTTAACTTCCCGACCAACATGACTTATTTTTCCACCTCCGCACTTTTAGAAATTGGAGAAGTTCCGTTTATTTCTCATACCGACAAACCGACCCGCAGAGAGTCTTTGGAGTATTTTCGAAGAGTACAACAATCTTGGGATTTGAATATTCATTTTTATGAAGAAGTCTTAGAAATGAATCCACAGGAGAATGCGGGCTATTTGGTAAAAACCTCTAAAGGGAGTTACCTCAGTAAACAAGTGATCGTTGCGACTGGCTTTTATGATACGCCTCGAAAACTGAATATTCCGGGAGAAGACCTTCCTAAGGTCAGTCATTATTACGATGAGCCTCATCGCTATGTTGGCCAAAAGCTTTTGATTATTGGTGCGGCCAATTCTGCTTGTGATATCGCTTTAGAAGCTTATTATAAAGGAGCAGAAGTCACAATGGTCGTTCGTAAAGAACAGATAAGCCCTCGGGTGAAGTATTGGATCAAACCCAATATTGAAAATCGCATCAAAGAAGGTTCGATCAAGGTTTATTTTAGTTCTACCGTGCAAGAGATTCAAGCGCATCGTATTCTACTCCAAAGTCCAGAAGGACCGCTCTGGATCGATAATGATTTTGTTTTGGCCATGACAGGCTACCTACCCAATTACGCCTTTCTTAGAAAAATCGGCATTGCAATAGGCGAGGATGAATATGCCACCCCCGTACATGATCCAGAGAGTCTCGAAAGCAATCTTCCTGGTGTTTACCTCGCCGGAGTGGTCAATGGCGGAAAATATACCAGTAAATATTTTATTGAAAATACGCGTGTTCACGCAGACATGATTATTGCAGATTTACTAAAAAAGAGCGTAGCCTCTAATTCTTAACAGCTTATATATAGTTTTCATTCGTCAAGTGAATGAAACGACAAAATATTCTGCTTGAGGTATTTATTTTTTTCAAATATCAAGCAATCTGATGCAACGGATTTTCTTATCTTTCGTCTATCAATTATAGAATGTGCGCACGTTTTTGGGTAAATTTTCGTTTACTTATCAACCCCTTTCTAATAAATCCAAATCCCTGATCTACTTACCAACGAAAAACTTTTACCGCCTCAGCGTAGCTGTACTTAGCTGCTCGTTGACAATATTTTGGTATTGGTTTGTTTTTAAATTCTTCTAAAAGTAGCAAAACCGAACGATGAGAAAAAACTTTTACACTGCTCTACTAAGCGGTCTGATCTTACTCAGTTTCTCCACTTGCACCAAACAAGAGATCATCATCATACCCGATAATGACTCTCCTTCGGTCAATAATGTCCCCGCCATCCGCATCGAAAATTATGTCAACCGACTCTTTATCGACCTCATCGGTAGAGAACCATTAGATAGCGAAGTCGCTATAGAAGTCGATGCGCTTAAAAATAACCAGCTCGTCAAAACAGCACGAGTCAGCCTTATCAATAAATTGCAAAACGATACTAGTCCGATAGAAAGTGATACGTCCTATACCCATGCTTATCACAAGCAATTATACGGTCTTTCTAAAGCCCGTTGTCTAGATGGCGCAGGAGATGAAATCTTGCAAAGTTTCCGAGATTTCGCAGATACTGATTCTGATTATCAAAGACTACAAAGGGTTTTGGATGCTCGACTAGATTGGCAGCAAGGTACCATTACTTATAATGAACTTTTGGCGCGAATGATTTATAATAATCTCTACGATGAATTGAATATGAATACCTTCAATTTTATCAATGCCACTTTCGATAATCTCTATTGGCGTGCTCCAACCGATGCTGAATTTGCCGCTGGTTTTAAAATGGTCGAAGACAATGTATCCGCTACCTTGCTCGGTCAGGTCGGCCAAAACAAAGGCGACTATGTAGAGATCGTCAGTACTTCTCGAGAAATGTATGAAGGAATTATTATTTGGGTGTATCAACAAGCTTTGGCAAGGCGACCCAGCACCCAAGAAACCGCCGCTTTACTCGAAGATTTTATCGACCATAAAGACATCAAAATTATCCAACAAGAAGTATTGTCTTCTGATGAATATGCTAACTTTTAAGGTTCTTTAAAATTCCGTGGTCAACCCTTTTAAAATAACTGCTCATGAAATATTTTAGGTCTCTTTCTTATCTCTTTGTCTTTTGCCTTTTGGGGCTTTTTTCCTGTACGGAAAATACTTACGTGTATGAAGTCAATGAAATTAATGTAGAACCCAATAATGCAGAGAAAGATAAAATAAAGGCCTCCGGCCAATACATCGCCATCCTATATGCCAACCTTTTTCAACAAGCATTGAGTCCAAGTCAGTTGGTAGATTATGCAGAACTCATCGCCTCCATCGGAGATAAGCAAGTCGCCTATGAAACCATCATCGCCAAGTTTCTCAGTTCTCCCGATGTGGTCATTCCTAGTAAATCCGAAATGGATTTGAATGTAGGCCAATTTGTCATCGATACTTATCAACGTTTTTATGTACGCAATCCCAGCCAAGCAGAGAAGGCTTATTTTGTCAATTACATCGAATCCCGACCGGATGTTACTCCCGAGTTGGTCTATTTTGCTTTTGCTACTTCTGCCGAGTACAATTATTATTAATTCCTGAAAAATCCGTCGCTCATGAAACGAAGAAATTTTATCAAAAAAGCAGCCCTAGCCACGGCCGGAACCATTGGTGTTCCCTATATTTTACCAAGTGGTCGTTTGTTTGCCAGCAGTGGTGTCGCAATGTCTGATCATGTCGTGTTGGTATTATTTGCTGGTGGAGTTCGCAATCAAGAAACGGTATACCAACGCTATCTTGCAGAAAGTCAGGGACTGAATATTGAGGGAAATATACTGTACAACATGCTCAGTGGAGAAGCTCCGGAATTAAAAATTGTCTATGGTACTCAAAGTCCTGGCGGACAGCCCGGCGGTACCCCAATAGATCAAATTCTGAGTACGCCACTCGACAAGCAAGGAACACTCTTTCCTGAGATGAGATATACTGGCGGTTATACAGGTCATTATACGGGTTTGAGCAATGCGCTTTCTGGCTATTACGAGACTTCCCAAGGTTTACAAAGTCGACCTTTACATCCAACGATCTTTGAATACCTTCGGCGACATGCCGGAATGAAAGCCACCGAAACTTGGTTTATTGGCAACTCCATTAGTTCCTCTACTCCCTTGCTCAATTATTCTGCGCACCGAGATTATGGTTCGGATTATGCCGCCAACTTTTTTGCCCCAACGGTTACCTTTGGTCAACTTGGCGATAAATACATTAAAGATTTTAAAACGTACCACCCAGAAGAAGAGTTAGACCCCGTTCGAGAAATGAGGGCTTTTTTAGATCAAGCTTTTTTACGCGATGGTCGAAGCATTCCCAACCTAAATAATACCGAAGAAGAAATCGCAGATATCAAAGCTTTTATTAAAAATGTATTTGATCGCCTCGATAATGATCAGGTCGCTTTTCCACCCGTTTCTGATAATGGTGATTTAAAAACCATTGGTTTTGCAGCGGAAGTCATGCGTTGGTTTAAACCTCGCTTAACGGTGATCAATATGAGTAGTGCGGATAGTTGTCATGGTAGCTTTACCAATTACCTCGGATCGCTACACCGAGGAGATCATGGCATTGGTTTCCTTTGGGACTTTATTCAAAACCAAACCGATATGGCTGGAAAAACCACCATGCTCGTCATGCCAGAACATGGAAGAAATTATACGCCCAATGCGATCACAGATGAAAACGATTGGGTTTCTTTTGATCATGATTCTGATGAAAATTCGCGCCGTATTTTTTCTATGATGGTAGGCCCCGGGATTGATGGCAATTTGCGGGTGGGTAGCGAAAGTAATCCAATTGGAGATGCAGCGGATATTACTCCGACTATTGCTGATATTTTTGGAATCAAAAATCAGGTGATGAATGCGGGATTGATTGCTCCGGGAGCGATGTCCTTATTTGATCGGATTTAAACTTTAGCACTAAAAACAATGAATCAAAATAAATACATCTTAGTCCTATTGTTTTTCTTTTTACTTGGCCTTAATGCTTGTAAAGAAGAGGCACCAATCAATCCATTTGATATGGTGACTAATCCCAATGGTCCCGCACCGGAGGAGTTGGTCTTGGACCCGACCAGTATTGCCGGATTGCATGCCAATGTCTTTAAAAAAACTTGTGCCAATTCTGGTTGTCATGATGGCACTTTTGAACCTGACTTTCGCAGTATTGAAAGTACTTATAATACATTGGTCTATCAACCCATCATCAAAAATGATTTGGCTGGAACTTATGAATACCGCGTGCTTCCAGAAAATACCGAAGCCTCTCAATTAATTAATCGGCTCACTACTGATATTGATGGAAGTTCTGGTATTATGCCCCTGGTAATCGAACCCGATTCGGAATGGGAACAAGAAAAAGAAACTTTAATTCAAAATATAAAAGACTGGATTTCGGCTGGCGCCAAAGACCTCTTAGGCAATCAACCGGTGCTCAATGATAATGGTCTTCCGGGCATGCTTGGGGTCGCTGGTTTTGCAACCGATTGGCTCGGTAGAGAAGATAGTGGTTTCGGTGCATTGCGCGTTTCTAAAACGCAAACTAGTCTGGATATTTACATCGCATTAACAGATGATAAAACAGCCGCCAATCAATTGACTAATAATAAGATTCGCTTTGCTAATACCGTAGATGGATTTGCCAATGCTCCGGAATTAAATCTACAGATTTTGGCTACTCCGGAAGAACGTACTGGCTTCGAAGGAGAGGTCGTAAAGTTTTATCACAAAATCAGTATTGACCCACAAGATTATGCTGCTTTGGGAGAAACGATTTTCTTTCGAGTATATGTAAAAGACGATGGCAATCCACTGACAGAACTTCCTTCGGATGGTGGTGCTTTTTATATCAAAAATTATTTTTCATTTACCATTATTGAATAAACCTAAATGAACAAGCTGCTATATTTCACTCTTCTTCCTTTACTTTTGTTCTTGGGTTTGGCCTGTGAAAAAACATCCGACAAACCAGCATTTGACCTTAGTCCAAAAATCGAACTGGTAGACGTTTCTTCAGATACGATTCTTCAGTTTAAAGATAGTTTAAACATCAGAATCTATTACGAAGATGGGGATGGTGATTTAGGTAATGCTGACCCAGAGATCAATTCGATTTTTGTAAAAGATGCTCGCTTGGAAAGTGAAGAAGCTTATTACTTGGCCCCAGTTACGCCAGATGGCGCAGAGGCTTCCATTACCGGAACTTTGAATTTGATTTTGGGAACCACTTTTATCCTTGGAAATGCCGATCAGGAAAAAACAAGCTTTACTATTTTTCTACTCGATAAAGCTGGCAATCAAAGTAATACCATCGAAACTGGCCCAATCACGATATTGAAAGAATAATTCATGACACGCTCCTTTTCTATTTTATCTTTTTTCCTTTTCGGAATTGCTCTTTTGGGTAGCCCTACGCTTAGTGCTCAACCCATTTTCAATATGAGCAATATGACCGTAGACGATTGTAAAGGCATTCTGCTCGATAGCGAATTGGGAGATCCTCCACTCACTTACGATCACAATGAAAATTATACCTTCTCCATTTGTATCCCCGGTGCCACTGAAATCGAATTGGTGTTTGAATCCTTTTGTACAGAACCTCCTTTCAATGGAACCTACTTCGACTATATGCGATTCTATGACGGACCAGATACGCTTTCTACCCAAATCGGTGGAATCTATGCCGACACCATTCTTCCCACAGGAATCATTGCCACTAGTGGCTGTCTTACCATCAATTTTATCAGTGATGCCAATGTCACTTGCTCGGGATGGCGAGCCAAATGGGAAGTCCTTGTTCCGGAACCCATTCCACCAAACATCCTTCCGATCAGCGATATCGAATGCGACGAAGATATGCTAAGTATTCGCTTCGACCGAGATGTTCCTTGTAGTGCTATTCTTCCTTCTGCTTTTGTCATTAATGGGCCACTTGGCGTCACCGTCACCAGCGCGACTCCTGTCAATTGCTCGGGAGGAATGACCCGTGATGTTAACCTAAATATTAGTCCTCCTTTCTCCGTTAGTGGCGATTATTCTATTGTCTTTACCATGGAGGAATTAGACATTTGTCAAGAGCTTCATATTCTAACTGCCGTCGCAGATTTTCGGGTCGTCAATTGTCCCTTGTTCGTTTCGATACTCATCGCAGATGATCCGATCTGTGCAGGCACTTGTACTTTTCTCACCGCAAGAGCCACGGGTGGTTTTGTTGGTTCCTATACTTATCAATGGGATCCAACGGCACCAAGTGCCAGACGAATTGAAGTTTGTCCGGCCTTTCCAACGACCTACAGTGTAACCGTCACAGACGAACAAGGTGCAACAGCGGAGGCCTCCATTCTCTTGACACCTTTACCTGCTCCAGTCATCATCGGAGGCAATCAAGTGCTTTGCCAATCGGATGATCCTTTTTCCCTCATGGCTACGATCCCAGGAGGAACTTGGAGTGCAATAGGAATAAGGGAAGACGCAATGGAAAGTGGTTATTATGACCCAGGTCTTGTGACGGTTCCAGAAGATACCATTCGCTATATCGACGGCAATGGTTGTGAAGCACTCGTTATTTTTACAGTGGCCGCTTTGGATGAAGGTACCGATGATGCCGCTTGTCCGGGCTCCGCTCCTTTTCAAGTATCTGGTGGACTTCCCATTGGTGGTCTTTGGAGCGGGATGCACATTAGCCCAGATGGACTTTTCACCCCACCAAGTACCCCCGGAAGTTTTGACGTAAGCTATACCCATCCCAACGGATGTGCTGGCACTAAAACCATTACGGTTGGCGACATTCAATTTCCAACTACTCTAGATACCCTTTGTCAATCGGATACCGCTTTTTTAATTCCTATTGCTCCTTTTGGTGGCGTCTGGAGTGGCCCTGGAATTGTAGATGAAGACACGGGGGAGTTTGATCCATCAGAAGCAGATGCAGGAGATAATTTATTGCACTATGCCATCAATGGTTGTCAAGATTCTATGGTATTATTCATTAAAGCCATTAATGCAAGATTTGATTTTTCGGCTTGCCCAAGTCAAACGCCATTTATTTTACCGGGCAATTGGGGACCTGCTGGTGGCGTATGGTCGGGTCTAGGAATAAGCGATACTTTGACTGGGCTTTACGATCCAGCTATCTTGGGAGATGGAAATAATGATACTTTGCAATATGCTTTTGACGGATGTGTGGATGATCGAATTGTATACATCCGCACGACGGATCTAGATGTACTCAACACTTTAGAATTTTGTACCGATGCGGAGGATTTTACTTTAGATCGCGAAAGTGTTGGCACCGTTCCGAGAGATGGTGATTGGACTGGTGCAGGTACTATTTTGATTGATGACATTTGGTATTTTCGAGCCGCTCTCGCTGGCCCCGGATTGCATACCCTAATCTATACAGCCAACACTTGTCTAGACAGCATGCAGGTAGAAGTTTTTGCAGCGCCACAAATCACTCCTGCTACTTTCTGTGAAAGAGAAGCACCACAAACTTTGCAAAGCAATCAGACCGGAGGACTTTGGTCGGGAGAAGGGGTCACAGATGAAAACCTTGGTCTTTTTGACCCGAGTATTGCCGGACCGGGCACCCACACAATTTATTACGAAAGTGAAGATGGTTGTACCGTAGAAATGGAAGTAGTTGTTACCCCTTTTGAAAATGCGGAGTTGATTAATTTGGGGACGAGCTTTTGTTTTCGCGATACTCAAATTATCATTCAAACTGCGCCTGCGGGAGGTGTTTTAAATATTGATGGTCAGCTAGCCTCTGGTTTTAATCCGATGACTTTGGGGTTGGGAGATCATACCGTTACTTATACTGTCGGCGATGGAGATTGTCAGGATATTATCAGTCAGGTAATACAGATTGGAGAACCCCTTTCGATTCAATTGCCTTTTGACCTAGATAGCATTTGTTATGGTTTCAATATCCAATTGAGTGCAATGGGAAGTGGGGGAGAACCTCAGAATGGGTACACTTATTTTTGGGATCAAGGTTTGGGTTTTGGAAAAGATCAATTGGTCACACCATTGACTACGACCACTTATACTGTGCGCATGGAAGATGGTTGTTCCGATCCTGCTAGCGCTTCTATCACGGTGATTGTACATCCGGAGATCGAAGTGCAATATGTCACGGGCCCTAAAGTTTGTCATTCGGATACGAGTAGCGCTACGATCATCAGTCCAGCAGCAGGAGACTTCTCTTTTGTCTGGGATAGTTCGCCCTTGACCCTCGGTCCTTCCATTAATAGTCGCCCTAGCACCTATACCGTAGTCGTCAGCAATGATCTAACGGGTTGTGAAGTAGAGGAAGAAATAGAAATCCCTGGCTATCCGCCGATCACGGCCAATTTTGGTGTTTCTCCAAATGGAGCATGCGTTTCTAGTTTGGAACCTCAGGTTGATATTCTGGATTTTAGTGTAGGTGGGACTAAAGGCAAATGGGATTTTGGAGATAGTACTTTCACAGAAAGGTATGTCCTTGGCGATCCCGTTTTGCACCGCTATGAAAATCCGGGGGAATATCAGATTACCCTGAGTTTGGAAAATGAGGGGGGCTGTACTTCTGTGCATCAAGAAAGTGTTTGTGTTCGAGAAGAGCATCGCCTTTTTGCGCCTACTGCGATCACGCCCAATTATGATGGTCTGAATGATTATTTTCAATTTAAAGGATTGGGAATCGAAACGATTGAATGGCAGGTGATCAATAGATATGGTCAGGTAATTTATCAAGGATCCGGAATGGATGATCGTTGGGATGCGGTGTATAAAGGCGTTCGGGTGCGAGGAGCGGTATATAATTATATTGCGCGTTATACGACGATTTATGATTCTGAGGTTTTGACTGCTCAGGGTTTTATTACGGTGGTTTATTGATTTTTTTTGGGAATCTTAGAAATTTAAAACTGATTTCTTACGAAAACAAGAGAGAGGCTATCTGGAAGGTAGCCTCTCTCTTATTCGGGTGGTTTTTTTTTAAACCTGAACTTCTAGGACTTCTAAAATCTCATCCAATTCATCAAAAGATTTGACCCCCACTTTTTCCTCTTCGCCTCCCTTGAGGCTCAGTCCATGAACGCCAGTTTCTTCCAAAAAACTTTCTACGTCCGCTGCAGGTAAATGAAGATCTAATAATATCGAAAACGCAGCAGTCATATTTTTCAAATCTGTAATCGTAAAGCTATCCGAAGTCCGGAGCTGTTCGAGGCTTTGATTGTTTTTCGAAAAATTGAGTAAAAAGTAGTTCACATACGGAGCTGCTTTTTGGAGCTGTGCTAGCAAATCCTGCCCCTTCACATCCGGCTCAATAATAATTTCCTGAAAAATAGTTAGGCCCTTTAATTGTGCCAAATCCTCTGCCTGATAAAATGGCCCTACTTGAATAGCATCGAGCTTCATCAATTTCGTTAGTTCCAACAAATCTTCGATGGGCATAAATCCGAACTCTCCAACGATTTTTGGCCCTTCCACCCACGCTCGAATGGCGACCAATTCGGCAGGTTGTAAAAAGTGATCAGCAGTGGTATCCAGACAGAAGCCTAGCCAGTTGACTTCCCAAGCAGCAAAATACCTTGCATCTGTTAAATTAGCGATTTGACTCGCTTTTATTGGTTTTTTCAGCATCTCTTGTAATAGAATTTGATAATTTACACTTTTTATAAAATTTTATTTTTCGTTGATTTTAGGCTGTTTAAGTAATTTTCCTCCTTTTTTGGAAGAAGCACTTTGGGAAAAGGCATAGTCTTTGTCTTTTTAGGTTAGTATAAGACCTCCCTGTGACATAATACTCTTAATAAAGTAGCCAACAGCAATAAAATCTCTGCAAAAGTAATTATTTGTAGGTAGAGACAAAACAAAATCATGACTAAGCAAAACTACGTTGAAAGAGTATACCATGTGACCCAACAGATCCCTTTCGGTAGAGTGAGCACTTATGGTGCAATCGCCGACTATCTCGAATTAGGTTCTGCCAGAATGGTTGGATGGGCATTGAACAAATCCTTTACCGAGGCCAATGTCCCCGCTCACCGGGTCGTCAATAGAAAAGGAGAGCTCAGTGGTCGGAATCATTTCCCTACACCGATGCTCATGCAACAATTGCTCGAAAACGAGGGCGTCGAGGTAATCGACAACCGCGTCCAACAATTCGATAAAAAATTCTGGAGCCCAAAAGATAAATTCCAAAAACAAATCTGAAGACTGTAAAGTATTTGGACTATAAGAAATTAAATTAATGGCGGTCTCTTTTCCAACCATACGCTGTTAAAGATACCTGCCTTTGCCGGCAGAAAGGATCGATCATTTTCTTAAGCCTATTTTATCCAAGCGCTTACTTACTTCGGAGCTATTTACTAACCACTGGTGATCTTTGCATCGCTGGTAAGCAAAAAAGGGCATCATGTTTCAAAAAAAAACAAGCTTGTTATGGATAATCGGATTGATGATCGTCATTGGGCTCACGAGTAGTACCAACAAACCTTCGGATATTATTTATTGGAATGCTGACCAGCAATTGAGTTGGCAAGATTTCAAAGGTCATCCCCAATATCAATACAGAGACATTTCAGCCATTACTTCTTCCGGCATTGTACATTACAAAGGATGTAAGGATGGGCAGATTAATTATAAAGTGCAAGCTTATTTTGAGAAAAAAGAATCTTGGGTAAAAGCGGAAGCTTTGACCAGACATCACCTAGAGCATGAGCAAATCCATTTTGACATCACCGAACTTTATGCTCGAAAATTGCGCAAAGCGCTTACCCAAAGAACGTTCTACTGCGGAGAAGAAGCAGCTTTTGAAACTTTCGTTGAAGCCGTCTTAGAAAACTGGCAAGCCGAACAACAAGCTTATGATTTGCTTACGCACCATAGTTTGGACAAAGAACAGCAGAAAGAATGGTATCATAAAATCGCAATGGAATTATCCCTTCTAGAAGATTTTAAAGATCTAGAAAATTAAGTGCCTTAAAAGATTTAAACCTTAGTTTTCGCTAGTCCTTATTTGGAATAAAAAACTTTGATTATTTCCAACAAAAAAGGATTGACTGTTGTCAATCCTTTTTTGCTTTTAGAAAAGCCAGCATCACCATTTGTAAAACACCCCCACCGAATAGGAGGGATTGGCAAAAATAATACTCCCCGAAATCGCGGTCGCCCAAGAAGCAGATGCTCCCCAATTTTCATTCCACTGATAAGCGATCTCTGGACCTACAGAGAGGTATTCGCTGTTGTTGGCAAAGATACTCGTGGTATTCGCTTCGGTATTGAGGTCTCCATTTTTAAAGGACTTTACCCCAAGCATTCGTCCAATCAAGTACAAGCGATTTTCTAATAAACCAAGACCGACTTCCAAGCCATAGTGGAACTCATCAGAAAAGCCTTTCGTCCGATTATTGGCACCGACATAAACAGAAGAGTAGGCATTGGCTTTTCCTATTTTAAAAGAAGTACTCGCGTCGAATTGTAAAAGTTGATTAAACTCGCCATCTCCAGTCTGTAGATTTCCCGCACTACCTCCGGAACTATTGCCCAAAGGCAAACCCAATTTAATCGAAGTACTCAAGACCACTTTTCCTTTCGTGATCAATCCATATTTCAAACTAAGATCTACATCTCCAATCGAGTTGATGGCTTCTCCGGGAATCAATAATTCATCCGTGGTTCCACTTATGGTATTATTAAAATAAGCTCTACTAAAAAGTGGTGCATAAAGCACTCCAGTCAGCCGATTGGTCAAACCATATTCTCCATAAACTCCAGTTCTAAAAATACCATTCGTGGTATTGGGATCAATGGAACCGCTAGTGGTAAAATGCTGGTCGGAAATCACCCACCATTGAAACAATTTGAAATAGCCTTTTCCTTTGGGTTGAGGCCAACCTCCTCCGGCAAAAGTGAGTTGACTACTGGCGAATACCAATGCAATAATTAAAATTATTTTGATTCTCATTTTTTTTATTTTTCTGGTTCTTTGTCTTTTCTTACATTGGAGCCCATTAATCCATTTCTCCAATCCCTACTCTCACCCCAAAAGGTTTGCAAAAATATAAGACATGGCTATAGTCACTGATATTCACCCCTGCTGGAAGGGTATAACTATGCGCTCCTCTAAAAATAGTTACCTTACTTACTTCTAAAGCACCTACACTCGTATTGGGATTATTGGTGAGGTAGACATAAAGTCCAGGCAAACCATCATCTGCATCATAATCCTCTTCGAGGCTCAAAATGAGTTGATCGTTTGTTCCTTTTGTAAGGCTAAAAGTTCCTTTCAGTGGATAACTACTTTTCGTTTCCAACATTCCATTGCGGCTCGAAACTTCGACGGGTGTGCTGACCCCTTCTTCTACGACCACACTAATCGTTTCTTCGACAGGACCTTTTCCTGCTAATTCTACTCTTGCCGTAATATCCGCAGTACCTTTCGCTATACCTTTGGCAAGTCCCATGCTATTGACTTCAATGATTCCGATATCAGAGGAACTCCAAAAGATAGGCTCTTCTATCGCTCTACCAATCGAATTGAAATACCGCGCATTAAATTGATAGGTAGAATCTAAACCCAAACTATCAATCGAGTTATTAATCGAAACGCGCTCCGGTACGGTATCAAAGATGATATCATCTCCAATACATCCAAAAATCACAAAAACGAGCAAGCCTAAAAAAATGGATAAATTTCTCATCATTTGGTTTTTATCAAAGAATAGAACAAAAATAATCGATTCTCTTAATACGTGTATCACAAATTGATCACGGAGAAATAACATTTTAGCTTCTTGCAAGAAGCTATCCATGATTTTTAAAAAAATGATTATTTTGCCACTATGGAAAAAGAGGAAATATACACTTGGTGCAAGGAATCTGCCTTCGCTGGTAAAGATTATCTTTTTATCAAAAAAGAAGTCGAACGAATGGATTTATCGGAAGAAGAAAAAATTAAAATTCTGGTGAAAGCGGATGAACACATCGCTCATTATCAGGTGGGACTTCAAGAACGTGATAAAGCCTTACAACAAATGATGATCGGATTCATCCTACTCCTCATGGGAGCAAGTATCAATCTTTACAGTTATTTTGTGGTTGGAAAACATTATCTCCTTTTAGATGGTTTAATCCTTATTGGGTTTTTCATTTTTCGAGAAGCGTACGTCGCTTATCAAATTCCTTTGGAAGAATTCGAAAATCCTCTAGATAAAGTTACTCGCAAAATTCAACGTTAATAACAGCCTCTATTCTAAAAAAAATCTAATGCAAAAGATCAATAATAAGACCGCTCTGATCACTGGCGGAACAAAAGGTATCGGTTATGGAATCGCAGAATCGCTTTTAAAGGAAGGCATGAAAGTAGCCATTACTAGCAGAAATGCTGATGCCGCAGCACAAGCGGCTCAACAATTAGACCACCAGAACCCCGGCAATGTGCTCGGCATCACCTCTGATGTTCGCGATTATGCCAGCCAACAAGCGGCCGTAAAAGAAGTCGTCCAGCATTGGGGACAGCTCGACGTACTCATCGCCAATGCTGGAGTTGGGCATTTTGCCAGCATCTACGACATGACCCCTGAACAATGGCAAGAAACCATCGACGTCAACCTAACGGGCGTTTTTTATAGTGTAAAAGCTGGATTGGAGGCGCTTAAAAATTCTCAAGGCTACCTGATCACTATCGCTAGTCTGGCAGGTACGAATTTCTTTGCTCGCGGAGCAGCTTATAATGCTAGTAAATTTGGTTTGGTTGGATTTACACAAGCAGCGATGCTAGATCTTAGAGCAGATGGGATCAAAGCAACAACGATTATGCCCGGTTCTGTCGCTACTTATTTCAATAATCATGTTCCCAATGATGCAGATGCTTGGAAAATCCAGCCGGAAGATCTTGGGCAGATGTGTGTTGATCTACTAAAAATGCATCCAAGAACCTTACCTAGCAAAGTAGAAGTAAGGCCTTCTATGCCACCGAGTAAAAAGTAAAATAATTACTTAGAGAGAAGGAAGTATCGCTCTGTCAGCTAAATGATATTTCCTTCTCTCAATTATCTCTTTCTTTGCAAAAAAAGAGATATGCCACGATACATTTTAAGCTTCCTATTCTTTCTCCTGTTCCTCACTTCTGGATTTGCTCAGAATATTGTTTCCGCAGAAAGTGTCGAATATGATGTGGTCAATCAACGTTTTCTAATTTCCAATCGGGATAATATTTTAGCACGAGATTTTAATGGTAACTTTTCAGTCTTTGGGAGCACTTCGGCTTCTCATGGTATGGAAATACTGGGGAATACTCTTTTTGCCTTGGAAGGTTCGGTCGTCAAAGGCATTGACCTGACTACTGAGCTGCTAGTCATGGAATTAACCATACCGGGTTCTATTTTTCTAAATGGCATTAGCAATGATGGGCAGTCCAAGATTTATGTCAGTGATTTTAGTGGTCAAAAAATTTATGAATTGGAAGTCGGTGATCTCGACAATCCCACTTACACCACTTTGGTAGACAATACCCAAAGTACGCCCAATGGTTTGCTCTATGAAAAAGACGAAAACCGGCTGCTCTTTTTGACTTGGGGAAACAATGCTTCTATCCGCGCGGTCGATCTTGATGATCAATCTATCTCTACTGTTTTTTCTAGTTCTTTTGGCAACTTCGATGGCATCGCCAAAGATACTGCTGGTAGCTATTACATTTCTTCTTGGAGTCCCGATCAGATTTTTGTTTTGGAAAATGATTTTACAAATCCAACGGAATTGATGATCCCAGGAATAGATGCTCCAGCAGATATTGGCTTCGCTCAAGATTCTTGTGTATTGGGAATCCCCATCGGTGATGACGTTATCTTTTTTCAATTGGAAAAAGAATCTGAAACTTCCACCATTAGTACCGCTACAGAATCAGGCATACGAATGGGAATACAAGGAAACCCGATTAGCGAGCGCTCCATGATTTACTATGAATTGCCAAGCGCTGATAAAGTGGAACTTCAAATCATCAATGCACAAGGAAAAGTAATCCATCAACTGGTAAAACGGCAACAAAATGCAGGAGCATTTTGGGTGAGCCTAGCGGGCATATCCATTCCCTCAGGAATCTATTGGATCGTATTAGATACCCCTAAAAGTCGCTTGTCGCAAAAAATAATTGTTGGTCAATAATTCAAACTTCAAAAAAGACAGGCAACTCTTTCTTTTCCTTTTTCGTTCTAAAAAATAGTTAGTAAAATCCAAAAAGCTCTATTTCTTATGAAAACCAAAATTTTATTTTTCAGTTTCTTTCTCCTACTCCTTTTTAGTGGATGTCAATATGATGAAAGTTCTATTGCTCTTAGTCCATCAAGTTCGGAAGAACCCTTAAATGGAGAAAGGTATGAAGAGATCCAAGAAAATCCTTTCGTCCTAGTTGAAGATGAAGCCATTTCTACTTTTTCCATTGATGCAGATGGCGCTGCCTATAGCAATGTTCGTCGCTTTATCAATGATGGTAGCCTCCCTCCCAAAGATGCCGTTCGTACAGAAGAAATGATCAACTTTTTTCCACTCGAATACCTCGACCCTAACGACGAGCACCCCATCGCCATAAGTGGTGAAGTGAGTCAATGTCCTTGGACTCCTGAAAATAAATTGATTCGCATCGGACTCAAAGGAAAGAGCATCGCTCCAAGTGCTTATCCCAATTCCAATTATGTTTTACTCGTCGATGTTTCTGGTTCTATGAGTGCCGAAGATAAACTCCCTTTACTCCAAGAAAGTTTTGACTTCTTAGTCGATGAGCTAACCGAAAATGATAGAATTTCTATCGTCACTTACGCTGGATCATCCGAAATCGTTTTGGAATCCACGCCTTGTAATAAGAAAAGTAAAATCAAAAAAGCCATTAAAAAATTAAAATCCGGCGGAGGAACGGCTGGTGCACAAGGCATCATCACCGCTTATGATATTGCGCAGCAAAACCTTATTCCGGGTGGAAACAATCGGATTATCGTCGCAACAGATGGCGACTTTAACATCGGTGCTTCTAGTGATCAAGAGTTGGTCGCTTTGATGGAAGAGAAAAGAAACCTAGGAATTTTTGTTACGGTCCTCGGTGTGGGTACTGGTAATTTAAATGATGCAGGACTAGAAAAAATTGCGGATAATGGCAATGGTACTTACGAATACATCGATGACCTCAATCAAGCTAAAAAAGTATTTATCTATGAGTTTGGAAAATTTTTCACCGTTGCTAAAGATGTAAAAGTACAAGTAGAATTCCATGCCGACCTAGTAGAATCTTATCGCTTGATTGGTTATGAAAACCGCTTATTGACGACCGAAGAATTTACCGATGACCAAAAAGATGCGGGGGAAATTGGCGCTGGTCAAAACATCACTGCTCTTTACGAGATCGTTACAAAGTCAGAAGCAGACTTTAGGCTTTTCCCTACCTTTACGATCGACTTCCGATACAAAATGCCAGACTCTGATGTCAGTGTTCCATTGACTTATGATATTCTAGATGAAGGCCTTAGTTTTGAAAATGCTACTCGCGACATGCGGTTTGTAAGTTCCGTTGCTGGTTTTTCAATGTTGCTCCGCGACTCTCCTTACAAAGGAAATACGAGCTATGATAAAGTCTTGGATTGGTTGGAACCTTGCTTAGCTTATGACCCACATGCACATCGAATTTTGTTTAGCAATTTGATTCGTAAAGCAAGAGATTTGTAATTTCTTTTTCGAAGGATTTACTTCTTTTTTAATAAAACAACTAAGTCTTTTGTACTGGAGTTAGAATATTCCTTTGGAGGTATTCCGAGAGCTACTACCTTTCCGCCCTGAACCGTATGGATAGAACCTTTGGCAAGCGTTCCTCCTTCTAAAGGATTATACCATTCAATAGAAAAGGTTCCGGTTAGGTCAGATAAATCCATTTGACAATTTTCCTTTTTGGGGAAATAGAGTACGTATATTTCTCCGCTTTTTGCAAAGCAATAGCCATCCTCAATATTAATCAAATGATGCGCAGGAGACATCTCCCAGTATGGAATATTTTTTTGAAAAAAGCTTTTTGCATGATTGCTGATTTCCCACAACTGCTTTCTCAATCTCCAATCTTCGGAAGAAAGGTCATGACTTTTTTGTTTGGCACCAAAATACCATTCCACGCCTGCACCACCCGACAACAAAGCTCCCCAAAGGGCATACCGCATAAGCGTAGGATGATTGACATCAGCGGTATCCGTTAGTGCACCAGTATGCCACATGCCTATTTCATCCATCGTGATCAACCATTCCTGACCCTTTTCTTTAGATTTTTTTCTCCAAGTATCCATTACTTCCGGCACCTTTTCTCTTTCCCCTTGCTGCAAGGATAATCCATCAAGGTATGGAAAGCCTAGCATATCATTTAAAATATCACTCCGCAAAGGGTCATGAGAATGAGTGTGCAAAAGTACCGGATGTTGGTAAGGATCTGTTTCTTTAATAAAAGTAAGCATCGCTTTTCGCTGTGCATCATTTTGCCCGACGGGCGACCAAGAGGCAGGGCCATTCTCTTCGCCTAAGTTCCACACCAAAGCAAGGTGATGTCCGAAACGAGCGATCAATTCTTGGAGATACAACTGTCTCATCGCCTCCGTTTCGCCTTCATCCAATAAGGTTTCATTTTCTGTTTCCTGCAGTACTAGGTGCAAAAGAATACCTTTGGATTGCATGTGTTGGAAAAGGATTTCCCATTGCTCTAATTTGCTTACATCAAACCGAGTAAAGTCTTCTGGTTTTTGATAAGGCCATACATCTTTTCCATCTCCATTGATATTCATCGTCAAAAAATAAATAGCATTCATTCCTTTTGATGCTAGATAATTGACGGCACCAATTATAGCTTTGCCTTTTCCATCTTTCCAAACAGGGTCTCCCAGTTTCCAATCTTTCAGATGAGGCAAAAACTGATGAATTTGTTGGGGCGCTGCCGCCTCTCCTTCTCTTGCGGTAGCTTGCATCCGATAAGTGTCGTCAAAATCAACGTGTGCTAAAAAATTTTCCGGACTATTCGCCCCAGCTTTGATCCAATACTCATTGAGGTTTTCAAATTTAAAGTATCCTTTGTCAATACTCAATCTACCTTTTGCTCTAAAGTCTTCTCCTTCGCGATTCGAAGGAATCACGACGAAAGTTCCTTGATCATTAGAAATGGGAATGGGACTTCCTTTAGTCAAATCTTTTTCTAAAGCAATATTTTCTCCTTGGTGCAATTGAGCAACATAAGTCCATTTACCAATATGCTCTGGAGAAAATCTAACTTGCCAAACATTACCGGAAGAGGCACTCGAATGCGCAGCATTACCATCTGCCGCATAAAATCCACGGATTACTTTTTTTGATTTTTGATGCTTAAATTCTACCGTAAGTCTATAATTTAGAAAAGGGTTATTATCAGCTGACTCCGAAGTTTGTGGTCCTGTAAAAGAAAAATTAAGCGTATGCCATTGCGAATAAACAGGGGTCGTGTCTATCTTTTGAATAAGCTTGGGAGGAGTCTTTTTAGGTAATTTTAATCGTTCGATACTCGTCAGTTCAGGTTCTCCTCCTCGATTCCCACAGCCCGATGCGGTGTATACATAATCATCTACCACTGCGAATCCAGTACCATGACGTCCTTGTAAAAAAGAAGGCCACGAAGACCAAGTATGATCTTGAGTATTAAAAGCCTCTACCTCTGCATGAGCGGCTACTTGCCGCATACTTTCTCCACCACCGATGATCACTTGATCATTCCAAACAAAAGCAGAATTGCCTGCACGAGCTGTTGGTATTTGCGTGTAATTGCGTACCGTCTCCCAAGTCTCTGTTTTGAAATCATAAACATTGCCATGACTAACCGTTAGTGACATGTCCTGTTTGGAAATTTTGGAAGTGTTTCTTCCAGCGAAGGCATATAGTTTATCATTATTGACCACTGCTTGAAAATGATCCCTTGAAAAAGGTGCATCTTCTAAAACACGCCATTCCCCGGTTTTAGGATTGTATTCGTCCAACCAAGTTTGAAAGCCATTCATATGCCCATTGGT
>CAYQRA010000004.1:0-21887 GCA_964419315.1 uncultured Saprospiraceae bacterium
GTTCCTCAATATTGATCGACCCAAACATCGCCAATGGAGCAAAAGCCATAGCCATTCGATGATCTTGGTAAGTCGCAAAAGTTGGACTATCCAAAGCGGCCTTTCCTTCGACCACAAAATATTCTTGATCTGATTTTTTCGAGAAATGTTTGGGTAATTTGGCGAAAGAAACATTCACCTTATTCAATTCTGCTTTTAAGGCTGCGATGCGATCTGTTTCTTTGATACTAAGGGTCTCCAAGCCCGTAAATAGACCACTGATTCCCAATCCTCCACAAACGACCGCGAGGCTTTGGGCAATATCTGGACAGCGGATAAAATCCCATTCAAAAGCAGGGCGGGATTCGCCGGACTTACTTAGGTGAATCCCTTTTTCATTATAGGTGGTTTGAATGCCAAAGCGGGTCATCATCTGGGCGAGTATAGCATCTCCTTGCCAACTGTTTTCCCAAAGCCCATCCAACTGCAAGTCAACTTGATTGGCAAAAGCAGCAAGGGTGTAATGGTAAGAAGCGGCAGACCAATCTGCTTCTACTTTAAATGCTTTGGCTTGATAAGCTTGTGGTGCAATTTTGATCACTTGCTCTTCCCATTCGTGTTTTACACCGAAGTGTTCCATTAGTCCCAAGGTCATTTCGATATAAGGTCGAGAAACAATTTTTCCATCCAATTCCAGTTCTAATCCATCTGGAAGACTAGGGGCAATCAATAATAAGGCAGAGATAAATTGGCTACTCGTCCCGGCAGATATTTTTAGTCGATCTTGTTTTCCAATGTTGGGAGAATTGATTTTTAAAGGGGGATATCCTTCTTGTTCCAGATAGTCAATGGAAGCGCCGAGTTCGCGAAGCGCATCGACCAAGACACCAATAGGTCTTTGCTTCATCCGAGCAGATCCCGTGAGGATTTGTTCGCCATCCTGTAAAGCCAGAAAAGCGGTCATAAACCTAAAAGTCGTTCCGGCGTGTCCTGTATTCAAAGGCCCTTCTTTTTGTGCTAAGAGCTTTTGCATCGTCACCGTATCTTTAGAAGTAGAAAGGTGTTCGATGGTGAAATCAGTTCCGCACAATGCCCGAATGATCAATGCTCGGTTACTAATACTTTTGGAGCCATTGAGAGAAATGCTTCCTTTGATATTTTGATCTGCTTTCGAAATAGTATAGGTCATGTAGGCAAAGGTGATGATTATTATAAGAACTTTGGAATTAAAAACATTTTAAAATACAAACTGCCGAACATGATCTATATTCGGCAGTTTTAAAATTTTTTGTATAAAAAATTACTTTTCATTTCTCTTATCCGCAGAAGGTTTATTAGCTCTACGTTGAATGCGCTCTTCCTCTTCGGCTCTTTTTCTTTCTTTGAGTCTTTCGTCATTTCGATCATAGGCCAAAATAATCTCTTTGACCAATCGATGTCGAACGACATCTTCTGCATTGAGGAAAATAGTACCAATGCCATCTACTCCTTCTAAGATGTCGAGCGATCTGCGTAAACCAGATTTTTGATTATAGGGCAAATCCACCTGACTAAGGTCTCCGGTGATAATGGTTTTGGCCGAAGGTCCCAAACGGGTCAAAAACATCTTGAGTTGAAGCGAGGTCGCATTTTGGGCTTCATCGAGAATAATAAAGGCATTATCGAGGGTACGTCCCCGCATAAATGCGAGTGGAGCAACTTCAATGACTCGGTTGGTCATGAAATAGTTGAGCTTTTCGATGGGGAGCATATCGTCCAGAGCATCGTAGAGTGGACGCAGATAAGGATCTACCTTATCCTTCAAGTCTCCCGGAAGAAAACCTAGATTTTCCCCCGCTTCCACTGCGGGGCGGGTGAGGATGATTTTCTTAACCGTTCTATTTTTTAAAGCTCGGACCGCCAATGCTACCGCAATATAGGTTTTACCTGTTCCAGCAGGTCCCATTGCAAAAACGACATCATTGATATCAGAGGTTTCGATCAGTTTTTTCTGATTGCGCGTTTTGGCTTTGATGGGCTTGCCATCGCGGCCGTGGAGTAGGGTCGTATTGCTAGGGCCATTGCTAAGGCGGGTGGCCAATGGATTATTGCCATTGAGCATGTCCTCTACCATTTGGATACTGAGTTCGTTGTGCTCTTTTAGCATATTGACCATGAGCTCAATTCTATTTTTGGCTCTTTGTGTGTCTGCGGGGGTACCGCTCAGCTTGATACTATTTCCTCTGGAAGTGATCTTTAGGTCTGGAAAGGCTTTGCGAAGCAGATTTAGTTTTACATTTTTTTCGCCGTATAACTCTACGGGGTCAACGCCTTCGATGGTGAGAATGATTTCAGTCAATAGATTTATTCTTTAATGGTTTATATTTTTCCTGCGTTTTACAGGCAATGTTATGTTATCCTTGATTTGTTACTTTTCCTTTTGGACGATAAGAAGTTAAAATAGACACATAAAACCAGAATCTTTTAACTTTGTGCTAAAATTAAGATTTTAGCCAAATTCTTCTCCTATTTGAAGAATAAAAAATGATTAATTATCTAAGAACCATTGTTTAGTAAAAGCTCCAAACTCTATGCCTATTGTAACACTAACGACTGATTTTGGGAATAATGACTACTATGTAGCCGTGCTCAAAGGCGCCATGCTTTCCCAGAATCCAACGTTGAATATCGTTGATGTTAGTCATAACGTTGATACTTTTGATATAGTTCAAGCTGCTTTTATTTTAAAAAATGCTTACGCGGCCTTTCCTACAGGAACCATCCATTTGGTTAGTGTCAATAATGCTCCGATTGCTGGAAAGGTTTTTTTGGCTATTCGGTATAAGGAACACTATTTTGTTGGTCCCGACAATGGCCTATTTGCTTTAATGTTTGGTGAAATCAGCGACGATATCTACGAAATCGAATACGATAAGGATAATCCTTTTCCACTCAAAGATATTTTTGCAGCAGCAGTGCATCACATTACTGGGGGATTGCCTTTTAATGAAATCGGAATACCCATTGAAAAAATAGAAGAACGGATCAGCCTCCAACCAGTGATTAGCCCCACTCAGATTAGAGGGGCGGTTATTCATATTGATAATTTTGAAAATGTAATCCTCAATATAGATCGAGAACTGTTTCATCGGGTGTGGAATATGCGTAATTTTGAACTTTATTATAAACGCAATAATCCGATTACGCGGCTGTGCCAGCATTATGCGGATGTACCAATCGGAGATCCGCTTTGCCTATTTAATTGTGCGGATTATCTTGAAATCGCGATCCATATGGGCAGGGCCGCGAGTCTCTTGGGGCTAAAAGTAGGGGATGCGGTGCAAATAGATTTTCATTCTTAATGTAATTTTACTACAGTTTAAATGATCAAACGAATTGTAAAACTGGTTTTTCGGCCTTCTGAAACGGATAACTTTATTGCTATTTTTGAGAAAAAGAAAAATAAAATTAGAGCTTCGCAAGGCTGTAAGCATTTGGAGCTATTCCGTACCACCAAAGGTGGTAATATCTTTTTTACCTACAGCTTTTGGGACAGTGAAGAAGATTTGAATAATTATCGCCATTCTGATCTTTTTAAAGAAACTTGGGCAGAGACGAAAATTCTTTTTGCCGAACGACCTGAAGCTTGGAGTGTAGACGTCTTGGCGGACTTGTAAAAAATCACCTATCCCTCATCTAGAAATACCTATGACCAGTATCCAACTTCCCGAATACAATATACAGATTGGTGAAATTTGGCCAGTCTTGAAAAATCTGATTGGTTCAAAAAACTATTCCAGAGTCCTCGTATTGGTAGATGAAAACACCAAACGTTATTGTCTATCCATTTTACTAGAAAAAGCTGGATTAGAAGGCCCCTTGGTTTTGGAAATCAAAGCGGGGGAATCTCATAAGAATATCCAAACCTGTGCCCAAATTTGGACGGAGATGATGTCCGCAGATATCAATAGAAAAGCTTTATTGCTAAATCTAGGCGGAGGCGTTATCGGTGATATGGGCGGCTTCTGTGCAAGTACTTTTAAGAGGGGCATTGATTTTATTCAAATTCCTACCACACTATTGTCTCAGGTAGATGCTTCTATTGGCGGTAAATTGGGAATCGACTTTGCAGAAGTGAAAAATAGTGTAGGCTTGTTTTGTAATCCTCAAGCGGTATTGATTGCTCCCGAATTCTTAAAAACTCTTTCTGCTCGGGAGTTGCGTAGTGGCTTTGCAGAAATACTCAAACATAGCCTGATTGCGGATGCGCACCAATGGCAATGGCAAAAGGAAATTGCGGGATTAGAAGAAATAGATTGGTATAAGGTATTACCACCTTCCCTAAAAGTTAAAAAAGAAATTGTAGCGATAGATCCATTTGAGCAGAATATCCGCAAGGCACTCAATTTTGGTCATACCATCGGTCATGCTGTAGAAAGTGTAGCTCTGGCTTCGCCCAATCCACTTACTCACGGCGAAGCGATTGCGATAGGAATGGTATGCGAAGCTTATCTTTCTAAAGAAATTTGTGGCTTAGGTCTAGAAGACTTACAGGCGATAAAAACAACGATGATTCGGATTTTTGGCCACCAAATCCAAGCGGCATCCAATTTCGACCGATTTATCCAACTCATGTATAATGACAAGAAAAATGAAGCAAAAGAGATCAACTTTACCCTGCTAAGTGCGCCAGGAAAGGCGGTGATCAATCAAATTGCTTCGGAGGAAATGATTTTAGAGAGCCTCAAATATTATAATGAGACCAAGCGTTAGTACACCGTGTATTTAGCGTGTCGAAATGGTAAAACGACTAAGGTTTTTACCCAAGCGGAGCTTAGTATAAGTTACTTTTTATTTGGAATGCTTGGTCTTAGGTATTTATTCCTCATTACTTATTATCTTTGTATGCTTATTTTTAGCAAAACACCCTTTGGTTTGGGTGCTTTCTGTAAATAACATACTTAGAAAACGAGATCAACAAGGAATCATAATTTTTTGATCCTTAGCAAACAAAGGAAAGGAGCCTATCCTTTTCCTTAGGTAACGTTGAAAAAATAAGTTCGACGTTTTTCATCTAATGGAAAATCTGCTTGCCGGCAAAGGTAGGCTCATAGGAGAACTTTACTTTTTAAATAGCACTAAACTATTAATGATTATTGCTTTATGAACAACGAAGTAAATAACGAATCAGGGGGATTTCGGGAACGAAGAAAATCTACGTATAAAAAACTGGTCCGATGGATGTGGGCCTTGAGTATTCTTGGTGTTTTGGCGGCAGGTTTCTTATTTTTCTTCTTATCTCTCCAAGACTTACCGACTTTCGAAGAGTTGGAAAATCCAAAATCTAATCAAGCTTCAGAGATCTATGCTGCCAATGGCCAAGTTTTAGGTCGTTATTTTATTGAAAATAGAATTCCTGTTGCTTTCGAAGACCTATCGCCTAATTTGGTCAATGCGCTAATCGCCACCGAAGATGAACGCTATTACGAGCATAGTGGGATAGATGGGGAAGGACTCGCGAGAGTCTTGGTGAAAACCTTGTTTCTCCAGCAGAGTAGCGCCGGTGGAGCGAGTACCATTACCCAGCAATTGGCAAAAATGCTTTTTACCGAAAAGCCTGGATCTGGTTTTGAGCGGGTCGTCCAAAAGCTAAAAGAATGGATCATTGCAGTCAAACTAGAGCGAAGCTACACCAAGAATGAGATCATGGCCATGTATCTCAATAAATTCAATTTCATCAATGGGGCTTATGGCATCAAAGCCGCTGCCGAAATTTACTTCGGCCAATCTCAAGATTCTTTGCGAGTAGAACAAGCGGCTACTCTGGTTGGAATGCTCAAAAATCCCGCCCTGTTTAATCCCATCAGAAGACCTGATACGACTTTGCATCGCCGAATGGTCGTGATGAAGCAAATGCAAAAACACAATATGATTACCCAAGCGGAATATGATTCGCTAAGGGTAGCGCCACTAGATATGGGCCGCTTCAATCGAAAAACGCATGCCGACGGCCCCGCGCCTTATTTTCGGATGGAGTTGAGAAAAGAATTGACCAAAATTCTTAATCGAGAGGAATGCCGAAAATCTGACGGGACGAAGTACAATATTTTTAGCGATGGAATAAAAATCTATACGACACTCGATCCGGTTATTCAAAAGCATGCAGAAGAGGCAATGGTAGAACACATGACTCAATTGCAGAAAAAATTCTGGAAAACTTGGAAAGGTCTGGACCCTTGGAATTATAATGATCCAGACAAAGAACCAGAGGAAAATGAAAATGTAATCAGATCGGCTCAAAAAGCTTTAAAAAAGGACATACAAAACACGGATCGCTACCAAGGTCTAAAGCGGGTACGCTTAGATCCATTGATTAAAGAAATAAGTAAGGATATTGGGGACTTTAAATTGCGAATAGTCGATATCCAAAGAATGCTGAGCGAAGAGGAAACCAAAGGAGCCATAACAAAATTGGTCTCTCGCAAAATGATTGGAGCAAAACTGGCAGCTAAATATCGCAAGGTAATGGATGGCGATAATTGGCGAGGCCTAAAGATTAGTTATAAGGAATTTCTGAAAGAGATAGAAGTCATCATGGATACGCCGGTAAAGATGAAAGTCTTTACCTATGAAAATAAGCAAATGGAAAAGGATACGGTACTATCTCCCTTAGATTCCATTCGCTATCACCGGATGCACTTGCAATTAGGATCTATGGCCGTTGATCCCGTGACGGGACATGTCAAAGCTTGGGTGGGAGGAATCAACCATCGCTATTATCAATACGATCACGTAACAGCACTGCGTCAGGTGGGCTCTACTTTTAAGCCATTTATTTATGCAACGGCTATCGCACAACAAGGGATTTCTCCTTGCTTTACGGTCTATGATTTGCCGTATACGATTCATGTCGATGAAGGAAATTTCAACCTTTTGGAAGATTGGACGCCCAATAATGCCGGCGGAGAATTCTCTGGCGAACCTTACACTTTGTTCAAGGGATTGATGCATTCCAAAAATACCGTCTCTGTCTTTTTGATGAAACAACTAGGAGATGTAGAACCGGTCAGGAGCTTGGTAAGTAATATGGGTTTGGATAAATCCATGATCCCTGCACAGCCTTCGATTTGTCTGGGTTCAAGTGATTTGACGGTTCAGCAATTGACAGGAGCTTACACTTCTTTTGCCAATAATGGCATGTATAATAAACCCGTTTTCATCCTTAGAGTAGAAGATAAAAATGGCCGGATGATCTACCAAGAAGAGCCGGAAGAACGTTTGGCTTTGCATCCTAATCCTAATTTTGTGATGGTACAAATGCTTAAGAAGGTAATGGGTCAAGGTCTACCTGGTTTTGGAGGTATCAAAAGTGAAGTAGGGGGTAAAACGGGTACGACAAATGATTATGTAGACGGTTGGTTTATGGGACTCACTCCTGATTTGGTCGTTGGAACTTGGGTGGGGGGTGATCAAAACTGGATTCGCTTCCGTACTTTGAATGATGGGATTGGTGCAAGAATGGCTCGTCCGTTTTATGCCCGATTACTCAAACGACTAGAAAATGACTCCGAAGCAGATTATAATTCCGAAGCTCGATTTGCGGTGCCTTCTGGTGATATAGGAATTGTAATTGATTGTGAAGTATATAATGACGATCGGGGCGGTCCTCCATTAGGTGCAGATGATTTCTTTGCCGATGAAGAAGACGAAAATTTTGGAGATGATTTATTTGGCGACGAAGGAGCTTCCCAAGATTCCACAGTGGTAGAAGAAAACGAAGAGTTTTAAAATAAATAGAGAAAAGACTTTGGTGCCGCCAAGGTCTTTTCTTATTGAGGGAGTTGGAATACAGGGAAGCTGACCAAAGGAAGATTCCTGTAATAAAGCAAATTATTAAATTCAAACAGCTTCTAAAATAAACGCCTGCGCAATTTTTTTGACCAGTCTCTTTTTTTCCAGCCGAAAGCTACTATTTTTGTAGCCGAAAGAGATACCAAGAAATTTCTAGTCAACTCAACCTTTAATTTACGCCCTATTACTTTCAATGAACAATAAACTACTATTCTTACTACTGCCCTTTTTTCTCCTTTTAAGTCGCTGTATGCCTTATGAAGAAGAAAAATTGGTGGAGATCAACCTCGATCTCCAAGATTTGGAATTACAAAAAATCTACGACCTTCAGGACCGACAAATGCTTGATAGTCTTTTGGTTTATTTCAATCATGCGGACCCGAGCTATCGTTATGCCGCGGCCATGTCGATGGGGTCTATCAAGGGAGAAAAAGGAAAAAAAGGAATTGATAGCCTGATGGCATTACTGCAAGATGAAGTGACTGGCGTTCGCTTGGGAGCGGCTTACTCCTTAGGGCAATTGGGCGCAAGGGAAGCAGAAGGAGCTTTAATCGCCGCTTTTCGCGATACCCTAATTAATTCTGATTATCTAAGAAAAACCATTTTAGAAGCAGTTGGCAAATCAGCATCAGCGGCCTACCTGCCAGCCTTGAGTACGACCTCTACTTATCTACGTACCGATACTTTATTATTGGAAGGGCAAGCTTACGGTATTTATCGTTATGCTTTACGAGAAATAGTAAGCGAAGAAGGCACTGCCCAAATGGCCAGATTTCTCACCAAAAGAAATTACCCTGCAAGTGTACGACTCCTTGCGGCCAACTATCTGCAGCGAGCCAAAAATATTACCATAGATAGTTTTGCTATTGATCTAGTCAAAGAATTTAAAAGAGAAAAAGATCCCAATACTAGAATGGCTTTGGCGATAGGATTGGGGAAAAGTAAGCTGCCAGAAGTACGAGATGCTTTGATGCAAAGCTATCGAATAGAGCAAGATTATCGCGTCAAGTGTAATATTCTAAGAGCTTTGGGTAATTTCGATTATCCATCAGTACAAGCCTTGGTGATGGGGGCTTTAGATGACTCTAACTATCAGATCTCTAACGCTGCTGGAGCATTTTTTATCAATTCGGGGGTGCCTGCCCAAGCCATTGCGTATTGGCGAAAAGCCAAGGATGATACGACTCTCCATTGGCAAACGAAAATGAATCTTTATACTGCGGCGAATAAATTATTGCCGTATTACTTTGAAGTAACAAAAGGAAGAATCAATCAGGAACTAAAAAGGATGTATACCCAATCCAATAATCCATATCTAAAAGGCGCGGCCTTAAAATCATTGGCGGAGTTTGGTTGGAATTATCGCTTTTTTAAGGAGCAAGGTTTCTCTAGTTCGATTCCTGTTGTTCGTACTGCTAGTGTCGAGGCGCTAGGGAAAATAGCCACTAATCCAGCGTTTAGACGCTTTTTTGGATTGGGCAGCAATAAGGTGAGAAGAGATTTAGCAAGTTACTTCAAAGAGGCCATTCTTTCTGGAGATCCGGGAATGATGACGGAAGCCGCAAATGTATTGGCAAAACCAACTTTGGATTTTAAAAGTGTAGTCACAGATTTTAATTATTTGGATTCTATGCAAGCGACACTAAGATTACCCAAAGAAATCGAGACTTATAAGAGCTTGCAAAAAGCCATAGATTATTTCAAAGGAATAGAAACCAAAAATCGAGATCTTGATTTTAATCATCCGACCGATTGGCGAATAGTTAATGAGGTTACGGAAAATACTAGAGCGATTCTCAAAATAAAAAAGAAAGAAATAAGTTTGCAATTCTTTCCGGATGCGGCGCCTTCTACTGTTGCGAACTTTATCCAACTGGCACGTAGTGGTTTTTATGATGGTAAAAACTTTCACCGCATCGTTTCTAATTTTGTAGCGCAAGGAGGTTGTCCTAGAGGTGATGGCTATGGGGGACTGAATTATTCTATTCGTTCCGAATTGCCTCAAATGTCTTATAATGATGAGGGCTTTGTAGGGATGGCTTCTGCCGGAAACCACACGGAATGTACCCAGTTTTTTATCACTCATTCCCCCGCCTTACACTTGGATGGCAATTATACCATTTTCGCCAAAGTAGACGAAGGAATGGAGTTTGTTCACCAGTTGGAAGTTGGAGATGTGATTGATAAGGTGATAATAAAAAATTAACGTTCTTTGAACTCCTACACGGGATTTAGTTCACTTCGTTTAGAAACCTCACCTGCGGAAGGCAGGCCTCCGGTGTCGGTTTGTTCAGAGAACCAAAATTAATAAAAGGGACTTTAACGCTTAATGATAGGCCTTGTCTAGAATGCACCCTTGAATCGTATTCCAGATTAGAAGTCCAGTTTTAAACGAAATAAAATACCAAATAAAGTAAAATTCTATGAGTCAGATGGATACCATAAAGACCACTCCGTTAACCGATCTTCATATTGCTTTAGGGGCCAAAATGGCTCCTTTTGCAGGTTATAATATGCCCATTTCTTATTCTAATATCTCCGAAGAACACGAATGTGTTCGTAATGGAGTAGGTGTTTTTGATGTTTCTCACATGGGAGAATTTATCCTTAGAGGAAAAGATGCCCTAGCCTTGATTCAAAAAGTAACTTCCAATGATGCTTCCAAATTAGAAATCGGAGATGCCCAATATTCTTGTCTACCCAACAAAGAAGGAGGGATTGTCGATGACTTATTGGTATATCGTTTGGCGGAAGATCAATGTGCAGAAGGAGAACAAGCTTTTATGTTGGTCGTCAATGCTTCTAATATCCAAAAAGATTGGGATTGGATTGCTGCCCATAATGATGGAGATACCAAGATGATCAATATCTCTGATCGAACGGGGCTTTTAGCCGTGCAAGGTCCCAAGGCTGTGGAAGTACTTCAAGGCTTAACGGATACCGATTTGGCCGCGATGAAATATTACACCTTCGAAAAAGGAACTTTGGCAGGAATTGATAATGTGATTCTTTCTGCTACTGGATATACCGGATCTGGTGGTTTTGAACTTTATGTGGACAATGAAAATATTGAAGCTGTTTGGAATGCTGTTTTTGCAGCTGGAGAATCTGCCGGGATCAAAGCGGTTGGACTTGGAGCGAGAGATACCCTCCGCCTAGAAATGGGCTATTGCCTTTATGGCAATGATATCAATGACACTACGTCACCTATTGAAGCTGGACTAGGTTGGATCACCAAGACCAAAAAGGGAGATTTTAATTCCTGTGAAATCTTTAAACAACAACGAGCAGAAGGAATCTCTAAAAAATTAGTAGGTTTTACCATGGATAGCCGAAGAGTGCCGCGCCACGGATATAAAATCGAAGATACGGAAGGCAATATAATAGGAGAAGTAACTTCTGGGACTCAATCTCCCTCTTTGGGTCATCCAGTAGGAATGGGCTATGTTGCTAAAGCTTTTGCGACTAGCGGCACTACGATCCATATTGCCGTGGGTAGCAAAAAACTGCCGGCAATAGTTACCAAAGCACCATTTTATAAAGTATAAAATCGATGGTTCTGCAAAATTTTCTGAGAAAATAATTGCTTGGCGAGTCCTAGGAGCTGCAAAAAAAAGAATTTGTAAACGAATAATAAAGTTTGTAAGTCGCTTGTCAAGTTAAGTGTCGATTCTGTCTTTTTTGCGGACTCTAGTAGGAAGAAAGTCAAAGAATATTAATAAAAGTAGACGTATTGGACAACAAAAGGGCTTGAATTTTGATTCACTTAGATGTGATCATTAATTTCAGTACCTATTGAAAGTTTGAATTATGGAAATGACTTTAGAGGAAGGAAAAGAAAAATTTATCCAATCCTGGGGTACTTTAGGCTCTAATTGGGGGATCAATCGAACCATGGCGCAAATCCATGCTTTGCTCTTGATTTCTCCCGAATTACTTTGCGCGGAGGATATCCGTCAGGAGTTGCAGATCTCTATGGGCAATGCCAATATGAACCTTCGGGCGCTCATTGATTGGGGATTGGTTTATAAAAAATTAAAATCTGGCGAACGCAAAGAGTTCTTTGTCGCCGAGAAAGATATGTGGGTCGTCATTCGTCAGATTATTACCCATCGGAAGAAAAAGGAATTGGAGCCGATGATAAAAGTCTTGGACGAAATTTCAGGTGTTCAAGGGAATTGTGAAGAATCAGAAGCATTCTCTAAAGTAGTTCGAGATATTCAATTGTTTTCAAGTAAAGCAGATTCTACTTTGGACACCTTAGTTAAGGCAGATTCTCACTGGTTTGTCGGTACGTTTATGAAAATGATTAAATGATGACTGAGCGATCCCGTAGGCGAAAAGCCCCGACCTTGCGTCAGGTAGCCCAGTGCAGCAGTATTTGAAGCGAAGCCACCTGCCTTTTCCGATAAACAAACCGCGAGATCGACACAGGATTAGCTTTCCTGAACGAAGTGAGTCAAAGCGAACCAGAAAACTTAAAATTCAATCATCCTGGCAGCCCTCAAAAACTCTAAATCATTGATTCTCAGCTTGTGATTTTTTTAAACGGGCACCAAACAAAAGAAATCCCTTGAAGTATTTGTTGCTTCAAGGGATTTTTTTTTTCTTACTTCCCTAACCATATTAGAATAAACGCTATTAGACCAAAGCCATGCGAATCAGACCTTTTCAGGCGGTTTACCCCAATTTCGATTACATCACTTCTGTTGATGGTTTTTTTGGAGCCGTAAAGACGCAATACCCAGAATACCGGAAGAGTGGCTTTTTTAAAAAAGCCTCCCAAGAAGCTATTTATATTTACCAAATCAAAAATAGTGACAAGAGCTATACGGGCTTGATCGCTGGTGCAGATATCCGAGATTATCAGGAAGGTAAAATAAAAAAACACGAGAATACCCTCTCGGATAAAGAACAGCAACAAATGCATTTGATGATGAGTAGAAATGCCGTCGTTAAGCCTGTTTTGTTGACCTACCCAGATGTCCCAGAAATTAATCGGCTGATAGCATCCTGTATCAAAGATCGAGAAGTCTTTTTTACCGCACTATTTGAAAAAAGCCAACAACATCACACCATTTGGGAAGTCAACGAAGGAGCTATTATTCAGCAGTTTGAAGATTTATTCAAAGAAAAGGTACCAAAGGTCTATATCGCAGATGGCCACCATCGCTGTTCTACTACGAGCATCATGCACAAGCAATTATCGCCAAAAAATAAAGAAGGAAATTGTGGTCTGTTGTTGAGTGCTTATTTTCCAACGGCAGAATTAGAAATACATGACTATAATCGAGTAGTGGAAGGACTTAGTGATACCAGTTTGACTCATTTTATGGCGCGACTTTCTCAGCTATTTGAAATAGAAATTCTTACCGAAGAAAGAAAACCGAAGGCCAAACATGAAATTGTCATGCTGGTCAATCGCGAATGGTACCTACTTCGCTGGAAAAAAGAAGTGCTCGACGTTTATAAAAAAGAGAAAGTTTTACTAGATGTTTCTTTACTCGACGAAAAAGTATTGTCGGATATTCTCGGTATCGAAGATGTCCGTACTGATACGCGGATTCGTTATGTGGAAGGCCCCAAAGGAATGGGAGAAGTGCGCGCTCGCACCAACCGCAATGAAAACCGAGTTGGTTTTTTGCTATATCCAGCTACGCTAGACGATCTGCTACAAACCGCAGATGCAGGAAAAACGATGCCACCTAAATCTACTTGGTTTGAGCCTCGTATAAAAAATGGATTGATTGTTTTGGAGTTGGGCTTAGAATTAGATTTCACCTAAATGCCCAAGATTTACACTGGTTTTTAAACCTAAAATAATGAGAAAAATAAGTGCTGATTTTATTTGTCCAGTAAGCGAAGCACCCATTCCCAATGGAGTGATTAGTATAGATGATGCTGGAAAAATTATCGCCATAGATCAGAGAACTCAACATGATCTGGATAGCTTGGAAATCTATTCTGGAATCATCGTTCCTGGATTTATCAATACCCATTGTCACCTCGAATTGTCACATATGAAAGGCAAGGTAGACACGGGGACCGGCTTGATTCCTTTTATCAAAAACGTAGTAGGATTTAGAGATGCAAATCCCGAAGAAATCGAATCTGCCATTCGAATCGCAGATCAAGAAATGTACGATGGGGGGATTGTGGCCGTAGGAGATATTTCGAATAAGACCGATACTTTTGCACAGAAGGAAGCGAGCAAAATTCGTTATTACACCTTTGTGGAAATGTTTGATTTTTTGCAGGATAATGCAGCGTCAGAAGAGTTTGGGAAATACAAAGAAGTTTTTGATGCTCATGAAAAAGAAAGTGAAAATCGATTTAGCGCAGTGCCACATGCACCTTACAGTGTATCGAATACGCTCTTTCGATTGATCAATGAATTGAATGGAAAAGGTCAGGAACAAACGATCAGTATCCACAATCAAGAGACGCCACCAGAAAATGAATTGTTCCAAAAAGGAACAGGAGGTTTTGTAGATTTCTACACGGGCTTTGGTATTGGGATGGATGATTTTACGGCACCCCAAACGCCTTCCATTGATTATGCGCTAAGCCACATGGACCCTACTCATCGAATCCTTTTTGTACACAATACCCTGACGACTTCCGAAGACATCGCTTCCGCGAATGCTTGGAGCAAAAAAGTCTATTGGGCAACCTGCGCCAATGCCAATCTCTACATCGAAAATCGTTTGCCCAATTACCAACTCTTTATCGATGCCAAGGCGAAAATGACGATTGGTACAGATAGTTTGACCTCCAATTGGCAACTGTCCGTCTTGGAAGAGATGAAGACCATTAGTCATTACCAGTCCTATGTTGATTTCCAAACGCTCCTGCAATGGGCTACGTTAAACGGTGCAGAAGCACTGGGCTTCCAAGCAGAATTAGGAAGCTTGGAAGTTGGGAAAAAGCCGGGTTTAAATTTGTTGGATATGGAAGGTGATTTTAAATTAAAAAAGACTACTCAAGTTAAACGATTGGTTTAAGCTTTTTTAAAAGAATCAAAAATACTTCGCTCCACAGAGAAATCTAAAAAAGGAAATTCTTTTTCCATTGCCGTGATATTCTCCAATTGTTTTTGTAAGAATACCTGATGCCCATTTAGCTCCGGATGAAAAGGGCGATGCTTTGCCGAGGAAGTTATTTTTTCGATTCGACGATTTAAATTTTTGGTGGAATCTGAAAAATAACTGTTCGAAAATTTCTCCCAAATATAATCAATGGCCGCTTGGTTGGGATGCAATAAATCGCGATCGTAAAAACGATAATCTCTTAGGTCATCTAGTTGGATTTCATAAGCCGGAAAATAAACGACTCCTGAAAAATGTTGACAAATTTTTTCGATCGCAAGTAAAAGAGTGGCTTTGCTTTTTTGATTTTCTAGCAAGCCATCCTTGAGGTGCCGAACGGGACTTACCGTCAGGACACATTGGATGGAAGGAAATTTTTTCTGTAAAAGTGCTAGCGCTGGACTTAAAGCATCGACGATTTGTTTTTGGCTTAAACGATATTTTTTGAATTGATCGCTTGGCAATTTATGACAATTGCTTACGATTTTTCCACTAGCTAGGTGTTCAAAAACAGTAGCCGTTCCAAGGGTGATTAAAAGAGTGCTTTGGGAATTTAAGTGTTCCCGAGCCAATTGCAATTGACTATTTATTTTTTCCAAACTTTGCTCCAAGTCCGGTAGTGCAAAATGTCCGTGATGATCAAAACTGTGCCAGCGTTCTTGGTGTAAAAAAAGGTCATTGGCTTGATAAACCTTATTTTCAAGCAGGTACAATAGATTTTGAGCAATGACAACCGGATTATAAATAATGCCAAACGGATTTTGGACAATGGGAAATTTATAAGCCGCTAATTTTTGCCCGATGTGTGCTGCAAAACAAGATCCCAAAGTGAGGAAAGCTCCCCGATGGTGTAGGGTAAAGGGCCCTTTCGGCAAATTTATTTCAGTACGAAAAGAACTCATTAGGCATTGATTTGTAGCGGAAGATAAAAATAAGAACATTTAGAAGCGGTTTAAAACCACCTCTTTTCAAGTAGTTTGGTCTTTTAGCTAAGAAGTTGTTTACAAATGATTTTGGAATCTTTCTCTTATTTTATGGAAATTGATCTTTTCACTAAGTTGAGGACATTCACCTTGAAGATAGCCCCTATTTTGTCAGCCTTTATTAAACATTGGTTTTCTATTTTTAAACAACTTCTAAATGAAAAACGGCGAATTTATTTTTTCAACAGTTCTTAGGAAGACTTCAAGAAGCACATTTTATCCCAAGTGAGCTATAAATGTACTGATTTTTGACTTTCTTTACATTAAAGTCCTTGGGACTGTCCATTTCGAGAATTTAGTATAGCAGTTGTTTTTAAAACTCCTCAATGAACGCTTGTCCAATCAATCATTTCTTCAGGAATTCTTAAACAACTTCATAAAAGCCGCCTTTATCAATGGGGATTTTTGATCGTTTTTTTAAAGGGACCTCTAGTTACAACCGCCAAAGGCCTGACATCCATTTTGGTAGATATAGCGATTCTTATAAACCAGAATCAAAATACGATGCTTGGGATCAGGCGATGGAACTCTTCGATAAGCAAGATTTTTTGGAAGCTTACCATAAATTACTGCAATACCTGCGCGATGAAGATGCCGCTAATGTCAAATGGTGGAAGAATACAGAGGGCATTCGATTTGAACTATTGCAAGGTTCGAAAAAGATTGTGGGACATGCTGACCTGCGAAAAGTCTATGCAGAGGCACGGATCGCTAAAGCCAATGACCTCGAAGAAGGTTTTATGCGGCGATTATTGGAAAAAAATTACGATCTGCAATATTCTCAATTTGCCCTTGATCCTGATAATTACCTGACTATTCGCTTTGATACCTACACGCTAGACGGTTCTCCTTACAAATTATATTATGCGCTAAAAGAATTGGCGACTCAGGCCGATAAACAAGACGATCTTTTGTTGGATGAATTTGCGGGTCTAGAACCTGTTGATATCAGCCACCTACAAGAGTTGACCTTGGAATTAAAAACGGTCAAGTATGATTATCTGCATCAGGAAATCTTATCGGTGATCGATAATTATAAAAATGGAACACTAGATGCTACGCAATATGGTGGGGGAATGGCTTATCTTTTATTAAACCTCTGCTATAAATTGGATTATCTGATTAAGCCTGAGGGCTTTATGATGGAAACCTTGGAGCGGGTCAATAGAAAATATTTTTCTATTGAAAACAAAGTCACTACCGAGCAAAAAAATCAAGCGTTGCTCGAGGAACTAGAAGCTTTAATCATCAGACCCAAGGAAGATTTTTATAAAGAAATGTACCACGGGGTTTCTACCTTCGGTATTACTACCCCCGTTAATCATGATCGGGTGATTAGTTTTATTGATGGAGAATTGAGCAATATGGATTGGTATTATCAAAATGGCCATCATCGAATCGCCCAGTCTGTACCGGGATACATTGTTGGATATTGCCTTTTTAATTATGCCTTACCCAAGCCAGATCGAGATATCTTTCATCTGTATTATGAAATTACCGAGGCGGCCTATTTTGAGCATTTAGGTTTTTCGCCTGTCTATTATAAAGATGGTCAGTTTGATAAAAAAGCCATCAAAGCGAGGTTTAAAGAATTGTCGGAGGCCAATGAAAAAGTTTATCCAAACTTCAAACCTCAGATCAATAATTTACGTTTTGATTCAATGAGTCATTTTGTGAAATCTTATCTGATGATGGTCCGGGCATTAGATATGACGAAGGTGTTTGTTTAACATCCTACCTTAGGCCATTTCTACAGCGCGATCACTCTAAATTTAATTACTTTTTTGAAAAGCAACTAATGAATACCGTGTCAGGAATCGAAGCGATCAAGGAACGTTACCAGTCTGTAGTGGTACGTATCGCTACCCCTTATTCTACCGGAACAGGTTTTTATTTGCGTCAATACAATTTAATTATCACGAGTGAATATGTCGTTCGAGACAATCGGGAAGTGATGGTGGAAGGTCATGATTTTAAAAGTCAGATGGTGCCGGTTGTATTTTTTGATGCACAAAATGATTTGGCTTTCTTGCGTCCCAAGGAAGCTCTCGAGGGAGCCGAGATTGTTTTGGCAGAGGATAGTTTGCAGGAAGGAGATTGGGTTTTGGCGGTTGGTCATCCTTTAGGACATCCATTTTTTGCCGAAGAGGGAGAGGTTAAAAATGTAAATTACATTTATGAAAAGCAAAGCTTTATAGAAATTGATGCTCACCTCAAACCAGGAAATGTAGGCGGCCCCGTCGTCAATCAAGCCGGAGCAGTAGTTGGAGTCAATACTTTCTTGGTGCGAAAAGAAGATCAGATAGATTTTGCCTTACCCGTAGCTCAGTTGATTGAATTGATAAAGGCTTTTGAAGCTTCTGGAGGGATTCAAGGAATCCGTTGTGAGCATTGCGAAGCATTGGTTTTTGCACCACTTGCTAAAGCGAAACAATGCGAGTCTTGTCAAAATAAGATCCTCTTCCCTCAAGATTTGCCGCTCTACGAGCCGGATGGTATTTCTCGGACGATAGAAGAATTGCTTAGTGCCGAAGGCCATCAAGTCGCCTTGACTAGGAGAGGACCCAATACTTGGGAGATCGAAGAGGGAAGTGCGAGTGTGAGAATTAGCTATTATGAAAAGAATGGCTTAATTATTGGCGATGCTTTCTTGTGCGATCTACCTTTGCACAACGAAAAACCACTCTTGGAATACCTCCTCCAACAAAATCACGAAGTCGAAGGACTGACTTTTAGTATTCGTGAAGGTGCTGTCGTATTGTCTCTTTTGATATATGACCGTTATTTTAATATGGATACTGGATCTAAACTTTTTCGACACTTATTCGAAAAAGCAGACTATCATGATAATGTTTTAGTAGAAAAATTTGGCGCTAAATGGATAAATAAAGATGATTAACTAAAATGGACGTTCTCCCCGCCTACAGATTTGCTAAGATTAAGGAATTCACCAACTTCTGTATAAAGATCTAAAATATCTGTTCAGTTTTTCGCGTTTAAACTTGGCTTTATTCCATCTCCAAAGCGTTAAAATAGTCTAAAATAAAGAAAAAATGAGAATGAGAATTTCAATTCTCTTCTCTTTTGCTTATCTTTATCGTCTTAGGCATCTATTGTCTACAGGAGAGTTTTATTCCGTGTCCAATTCAGGAAGTAATCAAATTAACAGATTTTCTAAACCGTTCATCCATGAAAATTTTTAGGAACTTACTAATTATGTGTGTAGTGGTATTAAGTGCAGCGTCTGCTGGAGCACAGGATATTCACTTTTCTCAATTTTACCTTTCCCCGCTAAATCTTAACCCCGCAATGACTGGGGTTATGAACTGTAACATTCGACTAGTTGGAAACTATCGAAATCAGTGGGGGAGTGTATTGAAGGCCAATGCCTTTAATACTTATTCTTTTTCTTATGACCAAAGAATACCTGTTGGTCGTTACGATTATTTCGGTGTTGGTGGTACTTTTTGGGGCGACAAAGCTGGAGAGGCGGAGTTTGCGACCATCCAAGGACGTTTGTCTGGATCTTATTCCAAAAGAATGGGAGGATATCGAGACAAATCTCACTACCTCGTAGTTGGTGCTGATGCTGGAATCACGCAAAGAAGTGTCGATTTCCAAAGATTGCGTTGGGGATCTCAACATGACTTGAATGGTGGCTTTGATCCTACGCTGGGTACTGGAGAGCCAAACACCTATGATCCTAATTTTATCTTTGCTGATATCTCTGCTGGTTTATTGTGGTTTACTGTTTTCAACGAAGACAATAACTTCTATATCGGTGGTGCATACCATCACCTCAATCAGGCAAATGTATCTTTCAATAGAAATACTGCTATTTTTGAACAATTGTATGCTAAAATTACGGTCCATGCAGGTGGTGAATTTATGCTAGCTGATCGCTTCGGATTGGTACCAGGTATCATCGCGATGAGACAAGGACCATCTTTTCAGTTGAATACAGGTACGAGTATGAAGTTCTTATTGGGAGGAAACAAGCGTTCTTACCAAGCGTTCCAAATTGGAGCATGGGCGCGTCTTGCTAATCAAACTAATCCATTAACGACACCAGCGACACCATTAACACCACCGGTGGTTATCGATGCAACAAGAACCAAAATAGGTGCTGATGCGATTATCATTTCGTCTAGATTTGATTATGATGACTTTAGCATCGGATTTAGCTACGATATAAATGTTTCTAACCTCAGAACGGCAAGTAACAGTATCGGAGGTTTTGAATTTGCCCTAGTTTATAAAATCTGCGGACCTGAAAAACGGAACGTTTACTGTCCGAACTTCTAGGATTTTTACTTCTATTATTAGAAGATTTAAACAAACAATGCCTTGCTTTTTAGCAGGGCATTGTTTTTCTGTTTGGGGCTAAATGGATCATCTTTAAAAGAGAACTACTAGCTTTTTAGCGGTTTCATCTGCTACTGGCAATTAGGTTAAATCCCTGAATTATTTTTATCTTCCCCTCGGAAATTGGTATATTACATTTCTTGGAAAATTAAGAAGTTGTTTAAGAATTGCTGGTTGAGTTGAAAAATAGAGGTTTGAAGCAAGGTTGATTCTTTTTTTGAGCCTGCCTGCCGGTAGGCAGGTGCATAGCCGCGCTACGGGCGAAAAAAAAGAAGAAAAGATTGCTTTAAAGATCATTTTACAACCAAGTGAGTAGTTTTTATACAACTTCTAAGATAACAAACGGATAAAAAACATATTTAAGAGAATATCGAGTTGAAATAAGGTTTTATCCCTGTTTTAAATAGCCTATTTCAATGTCTTTCGGTATAAATAAACTGAAAAGAAAATGTTTGGAAACAAAAAGAAGGAGTCTTCTCCTAAAAAAAACAGCATTATGCCCTCGCAGACTAGCCATTCGTTGAATAGCTTGGTCAAAGGGACTTATTTAGAAGGTGTTATCAAAGCAGAAACTGATTTTAGAGTAGATGGAACAATTAAAGGCTCTCTTAATTGTACCGCAAGGCTTATCATTGGCCCCTCAGGTGTGGTAGAAGGAGAAGTGAAATGTGCAAGTGCCGTGATCGAAGGCCGATTTGAAGGAAATCTCAATGTAGCAGAATTGCTCCATATCAAGGAATCTGCAGAAGTTTCAGGAGATATAAAAACCAGTAAACTTATCGTACAATCCGGTGCTATTTTTAATGTAACCTGCAAAATGGGTACTCAGCATAGCAATAATAGCGTCGCTAATTCTCCTAAGCAAGCTAAAAGCAGCGTGAAATCAGCAGCGCGAACACCAAATGCCTGAATCAAAACCTAAAAAAAAACGAATAGTCGATAATAGCTACATGAAATACTCTGGAATGGCTTTCCAGATGATCGCTATCATCGGAGTAATAACCTATGTCGGAACGCGCCTTAACGATTATTGGGAATTAGATCCTCCCATCGTTACGGCGCTTTTTGCGCTTTTTGGCGTTTTGGCTGCTCTCTATCTTACCCTTAAAGATTTTATCAATCCAAAATAATAAATGGACTTTCGCAGTTTTGCCCTCCAACTAGCGGCTCTTTCTCTAATAGTTTGGGTTTTATTAGTTATCGTTCACCAAATCCCAAGTCTTGGCGAAGAACAAAATTTTTCTTGGATGACTTGGGGAGTTTTCATTGTCCTAAGCATGTTGATGTTTGTTTTGGGCAAAAAAACAGCTCATGACGAGAATAAGGGTCTGTTTCTAAGCATGTCCATATTTCTAGGAGCCACGAAGATGTTGGTCGCAGTGGTCTTGGTAGTTGGATATAGTTATTGGAGTAAGCCAAGCGGACAAGGTTTTGTTATTCCGTTTTTTCTGATTTATCTTTGCTTTACCATCTTCGAAACTTATTTTATGATGAAATTATCTTTTGAAGATGACTGAGCGCCCCCTTTAGGGTCAAGTGCGACAGCGCTTGAAGCGAAGGAACCGCGCAAGCGGACGGGCGGGCTAAACTGAGCGCCCCCTTTAGGGTCAAGTGCGACAGCGCTTGAAGCGAAGGAACCGCG
>CAYQRA010000004.1:21987-30484 GCA_964419315.1 uncultured Saprospiraceae bacterium
CAAGCGGACGGGCGGCCTAAAACGAAAGTACATCAAGTGAAGCCCTCGCGAGATCGACGCAGGAGATTAGCTTCGCTGAACTGACGTTTCATGAGCGATAGCAAACTAAAGCGAATGACCATTAAAAACCAATCCCACGAGATTTATTATTTGACCAGTAGGAGTACCAAAAATGTCGAAAAGCAATGAGTGATTACCGTATCAAAGTTGATGAATTTGAATTTGAACTGAATGCCACAGATTTAGATATCGTATCCATAGATCAAAACCAAAACGGAGAATTTCATATCCTAAAAGATCAAAAATCTTACCGCGCAAAAGTCCTATCTGCCGATCATTCTACCAAGACCTTTGTTTTGGAAATTAATAATACCCCCTACCAAGTACAAATCGCAGATCAATATGACCAATTGGTAAAAAGACTGGGACTAGGCACTTCTAGCCAACAACAAGCGAATGATATCAAAGCACCGATGCCCGGTTTGGTATTGGAAGTATCCGTGGAAGCCGGACAAAAAGTAGAAGCTGGTGATGCCTTGGTCATTTTAGAAGCGATGAAAATGGAAAATGTGATTAAATCGCTTGGAGCTGGAGTCATCAAATCCATTCAAGTAGAAAAAGGAGCGGCTGTCGACAAAGGACAATTATTGATCGAAATGGAGCCGGCCAAGTAGCATTTTTTTAAATGAAATTTTTTTATACCCTCATCCTACTATTTTTTAGTCTTGGAACTTTGCTTGCTCAAAGCGGGAAAGGCTGGATGGTAGAACCTACGTTCCGCTACGGAAAAATACTCAAGCATACTCCTAAGCTCAATTTCAATATCGAAGAACCCAGTTATGCTTTTCAAATAGATGTAAAAAAGCAAACGCTCGGGGAAAAGAAATGGCATCAGCTACAAGGGTATCCTCTATTCGGAATTTCGGCAATGTACTACAGATTGGGAGATCCGGATATCTTAGGATCCGCTCTTTCTGTTGCTCCAAATGTGAATATCTATCTCTTTCGAGGAAAAAGATTTGATGGTCATTTTCATTTTGGTTATGGACTAGCCTACCTGACGAAGCATTTTGACTATAATAATAACCCAATTAATAATGCGATTGGCTCTGCCATAAATGTCAATGTACAAATAGACTTTGATTTTCATTACCATTATTCCAAGCATTGGTCCCTGAAAGGAGGAGGGAGTTTTACACATTATTCGAATGGTGCTGCGGCCTTACCTAATTTTGGTTTGAACATCGCGGGAGCAATGATTGGGCTGCGCTATCGCCCCATCCCAATGGCAGATACGGAGTATATAAAAGATGCCGCCTTATCTCCGAAGGCACTCAAACGTTTTGGCTATGACTTAAATCTAGGAATCGGGTATAAAGAAAGAGGGTCTTTTGGTGGGCCCAAAAGTCCGGTGTTTATTTTGAGCTCTGCTGCTACTTACCATACCAACAAAATCAATCGTGTTTTATTAGGAGCTGAAATGGAATTCAATAAAGGCGTTTACCTTTTTGGAAAACACATTGGCGAATTTGCTTCGGAAGAAGAAGCCCGCCGCCGATCCATGCGCTTTTCTTTATACCTTGGTGACGAATTACTCTTTGGCGATTTTAGCGTCAGTATGCAATTGGGATTATATTTACACGATGTATACCTTGGTGTTTTTCCAGTTTATAATCGCTTTGTAGTGCGTTATTATTTTCCTCCAGTTGGTCGACCGAAAGGACGTTTTTATGCCGCTTTGCAACTTAAGTCTCATTTGATTATTGCAGAGTATTTTTCGGTGATGGGTGGGGTGCGTTTTTAGAAAAATCTGCCCTTCTCTAGGATCATCCTCCATCAAAAAAGCACAAGAGAAATTCCTTTCCATTGTGCTTTTTTATAAAACAATTTCCCCAAGCAACTACTCCAAATAGTTTTCAGTAAAGAAATCTTTATACTCCTCTAAAGATTTTGATTTCAAGATTTGACGATAGTTAGATTGGCTGACCGCAAACATCTCATACTCCACAGAACTCTCAAAAAAGTCGGCCTGATTTTTTTGTATGCCATTATAATAGCGCATCGCTTCAGACTTGTTTTTGTATCGACGAATAACCAAGATGGGCTTGTCGGTACTGGCTCCTAAATAGATGTTGGAAATACGCAGGCGATCCAGTTGATGGTATTTACGATTATAATCAGATACTGCTTCTTTGGCATCTGTGAGCTTCGTAGTGGCGCCATTGAGTGCGATGATAAAATAATGAACTTGTTGGTCTTTGACTTCAAACTTTCCACCAGCCGTAACCGTATTTTTTACTCCCGCTACTCCGCCACTGCCCAGTAGTCGGAGAATCTCTTTTGCTCTCACTTCTTCTTCCGTTCCTGGATGCTGGGCAACAACATCTTTGAGTTTGGCGATGTATTCGTCCTTGCCTTTTATATTCCCCAAGCACATGGCATCCAATAGCGCAAATTTAGCTTGTAACTTATTGGTTTTGCCAAAGGTATTGCTAGCCTCTGCTACTCGATCGTGCGCTTTTTTGAAGTCCCCATTCTGAAAAATAGTATAGGTCGCATCGTAAAATTCGAAGAGGCTATTTTGTTCTTGTTGCGCTCTATTTTTAAAATTAGGATCGGTTAGTGCTTGTGCATAAAGAGACTTTGGATAGCGATTGGTTATTTTGGTATAATACTCTTGTGCTTTGGCAGTATTCCCTTCTTCGTTGAAGATCACATAAAGGAAATACCAAGTTTCCAATTCTTGATCGTGACCGGGGAAGCGATCCGAAAGATCTTCGAGCGTTTCAATCGCTAGATCATTCCGTAGCAAACGATCTTTATAAAGTGTTCCTAAGGTGAATAAAGCATTGGTGATTTTTTCTTTAGCAGCTTTGATTTGCTCAGGAGTTCGTGGAACATCTTTGAATATTAATTCAATATCCTCATCCGTCAGTTCTCGATTAATTTTTTCTTCTTGTTGCTCTTCGGCTAAGCTTTCTCCGATGTTATTTCTATTAGACCGTCGCCAGTTGTCTTCTAGTGGACGATCTGCCCAGAACTTGTCAAAGTCCTTTTTACCTTTCCGTAATTTCTTATCATCATAGGCGAAGAAGGTAGAAGGATTTCGATTGTTTTTTAGGTTGTTGGCACTTCGTTCATCAGATACTTTAGCATCTAGTGCGGCTTTCGCCAAACGATCTGCTTCTCGCTTTTTCTGGATGTCATAGGCCAATGTTTTGCGATCTTGATCGGTCATTGCTGCAATAGCCAATAAGCTATCTTGTAGGGTAATGATTTCTATGTTTTTGGCAATGTCGGTAAGGTTATCACGGAAGCCCTTCGTTTGATCGTAGCGCTCATCATTTTTGGGTAAAACTAAAAGAGTGCTATCGTAAGAATATTTGGAATTGACATAATCTTCTTGATCGTAATACAACTGAGCCAGAAGCAAGTGAGATTCTGCGGCTTGTGCATCATTTCCAAGATTATTAGCCAAAGAATTTTTGAGGTGACCAATAGCATCCGAATAATTTTTTTCCTTGATGGAAATCTGAGCCATGGCAAAATAAACCTGATCTTTATACTCTAGATTTTTAGAATCTTTGAGCATTTGCTTTAAAGTCTTAAGTGCTTGCTCTGAAGTGGCTTGACCATTGATCCAAGCGTTTTGAGCAACATTAAGGCGAGAGCTAAATTCCATTTCATAATTAGGACTAAACTTCAAGGCTCTTTCAAAACCAGCAAGCGCTTCCTCTCCTCTACCTTCTTGTTGGTGAATCTGAGCAATGATATAAGATAGTCGAGCTTTCTCACTTCGATCTTTGGAAAGAGCTATCGCTTCTTCCATTGGATTGATCGCAGGATTATAATCTTTTCTCTGGATGAGTAGGTGGCCTTGAGCGACCAAAATATCTTTGCGCAAATCTTTAAACGTTAGCGGGTCTTCCACTAGTCTTTGTAAAATGACTTCCGCTTCTGCAAACATATCTCTCTCGATATAAGTTCGAGCCAACCAAATCTGACCTTCTTGATAAGCAGGTCGATGTTTGAGAAAATACTTCTCCGCTTTTTCATCAGCTTTGCTACTTTTCTTTGTCTTTTCAGTCGTTGTTTTGACCTTTTCGGAACTAGATGTTTTTTCTTTAGCTTTATTCTCTTCTACTTTTTTAGCTTCTTCTTCTTTTTTTTCAGCAGCGACTTTCTCTTTAGGAGTAGGTCGTTTGCTTGGTCGCTTAGTGGGGCGTTTTTTCCTTTTCTTTTTCTTTTTTTTCTTCTTCTTTTTAGCCGTTGGTCTTTTCTTAGATCCAGGACTCGCTTTTTTCTTTTTACTTTTGGAGGCGGTAGGTCTCTTTCTAGAACCAGGTTTTTTTGATTTGCTGCTACTGGTTCTGGTTTTACTGCCTTCTCTAGCCAGAATTGCTTCGGGGCTGTATTCTGCCGCCATAAATTCTAAGGCTTCTTGTGCATCTTCGTAATTTTGTTTGATAAACTGTGCTTTGCCTAAAAGCAGATAACAATCATCTGTCCAATGGCTAATTCGGTGGAGGTTGACGACGACGGAAATTTTCTCTATCGCATTATCAATATTGGAAGATTGACTTTGGGCATTAGCAGAAGCTACATAAGGGTAGACCTCTAGTAGTTTATTATAATTGTCTCTATGATCTGCGTTTAACTGGAATACAGATTCATTGATGATCTCATTGGCATGGAAATAACCATTATAGAGCGCAGTGGTATTGTGGTAGAATTTCTTCAATCCACTAACATCGCCACGTTTCTTTTGGGTAGTACAGGCCGACAGAATTACTATAAACAGCGCAATGCTGAGAACTTTGGTCAGTTTATTCAAACTATTCGATCGTCTAAATGCGTTCATACAAAAGGGTTGTTGCAAGAGAAATGGCATAAATGCCTGAAATATATACTGTTAACTAGGACACAAAGTTTCAGGTTAGTAAGTCCTTAATCTTCGGACATAGGCATATATTTAAACTTTAATGCTGCAAATTTATTTTAATTTTCTTAGAGTATGTTTAATTTTTACGTTGATAGCGTAAAATGAGCTAAGTTTGCAGGAAATTAAGCGCTTTTACAATGGATTTTGTGAAAAGGAAAATACTTTTGTAGAGAAATTGGCTGAAGCGCGGAAATTCAAATAGCTTTTTAAGTGGAGGATTAAAATTTTTGATAAAATAGCCTAACTACTAAACGATCAAACTGAGAAAATGTCTGAGGTAAATAAGGAAGACAAAAAATGGAAAGAAAGACTTAAGGACGACTACCGTCTAGTGATCATGAACCATGAAACTTTTGAAGAAATAGGTTCTTACAAACTTTCTTTGCTCAATGTTTACGTGATTGCTAGTTCGATTATCGTTTTGGTGGCGCTAATGATTATTGGTTTGATTATTTTTACGCCCATCAAGCGTTATATCCCTGGATATGGAAATGTCAAAGAACATGCAGAATTGATGAGAATCAATGAGCAATTGCAATTGATGGAAGAAGAATTGGTGGCTCAAAGGGAGTATACAGATAATTTCCGACGAATTTTGGTTGGAAATACAGAGTTTTCAGAGTTCGAAGAAGAGGAAACGGGTGCCCAAGTACCGGATAGTTTGCTTTCTGTAGAACGCATCGAAGAAGATGAGGTGCTGCGGAAAGAAATTGAAGCCGGGGAATTGACCCAAGAGCAACAATTATTGAAACAAACAGCTAACATCAGTCCCAAGGAAATTCCATTGGAGCAATTGTATTTTATTCCTCCTATTTCTGGGGTGGTAAGTGCTGATTATCAGCCAGATATCCAGCATTATGGAACTGACATCTTAGCGCCCAAGAATACACCAGTCAAGGCTGCTTTGGATGGTTATGTCTTTATGTCTGATTGGACTTTGGAAACGGGACACACTATTGGAGTTCAACATGCCTATAATATTATTAGCTTTTATAAGCACAATTCAGCACTATTGAAAGAATCTGGTGATTTTGTCAATTCTGGAGAAGCATTGGCAATTATCGGCAATAGCGGTACCCTTTCTAGTGGTCCTCACCTACATTTTGAACTTTGGCACAATGGAAAGCCCGTTAATCCGAGTGATTACATTAATTTTGAATAAATTGTGCTTCCAACCTAACTTTAAATCCAAATTTACGTTTTAAAACCTAAGGAATCGTAAAACCCGCTAGAAACACAACTTAGTGTAACATTAACATTAATTTATTGAGCTTAATACCAAATAAGCTGGATTGTCTGATATTTTTGTTATAATTTTACGGTTCTTTATTTTTTAGTAATCAATTGGAAGGAATTTTGTTTTCCTTTCTAAATTATTTCATCTTGACAGTTTTCGTTGAGAAAATTTTCAAAAAGGAACAACCTTATGGATCATAAGCAAGAATTGGAAAAAACATTTAATAAAAAGGGAGAAGCCCTAAGTCCAGTGCTTCCAGATAATATGAAGAACTTTCTCATCGATATTGACGGTACGATCTGTGATGATATTCCTAACGAAGAGCCAGAACGAATGGGTACTTGTCTACCTTACCCAGATGCCCTAAAAATGCTCAATAAGTGGTATGATGAAGGACACATTATTTTCTTCTTTACTTCTCGTACCGAAGAGCATCGACCCGTTACAGAAACTTGGTTGAAAAAACATAAATTTAAATATCACGGAATTCTTTTTGGTAAGCCAAGAGGTGGGAATTATCACTGGATCGATAATCACATTGTGAAAGCAACTCGTTTTAAAGGTAAATTCACAGATTTGGTGGTCAAAAACAAAGACATCGAAGTTTTTGAAAAATAATAACTGAGCGTTCCTCGCAGAGGTGAAGTACGGCAAGTGCTTCAAGCGAAGGCACCGCGCAAGCAGACGGGAGACCAAACACGCTTAAACGAGGTAACTCGCCTTTGCAGCAAAAGATCGGATAAGCAAATGAATGGCCCCAAATAAATCAAGCTATATTTTTGGGTCTCCAACAATAAAAGAAACCCCTTTCGAAATTTTTCGAAAGGGGTTTTGTAGTTCCTGAAGTTGTTCAAAAATTGCTGCTTGAAGTGAAAATGAGGGATTTTAGTTCAGTTCAAGGCGTCAAAATCGAAGCGTAGCCGCGCTACCTTAGATTTTTACAACGCAGAAGTGGACAAAAAGACCCTTTTGCAAGCAAGTAAGGAGTTTTTAAACAACCTTCACTATTTAAAACGAAAAGAAACCATCTGAAAAATGGAAAACTCAAATGGCGATTTTACTTTTTAACTGTTAGGCTTAAGCCTCTTAATCCAGCAGAATTTCCACCACCAAATCATCTTGCTCCACCATTACTTTTTCTCCTAGATGAATTTTTTGGATGGTCCCAGCAACAGGAGCGGTTATCGTACTTTCCATTTTCATTGCTTCAATGATGAATAATGGCGTATTCACAGCGACCTCTTCTCCTTCTTTTACCAAAATTTTGGATAAGCTTCCTTGCAAAGGAGCCCCCACCTCATTTTCTGAAGTCGCTTTTTGATGCACCAAGACTTCTGTCTTGATTGCTCGGTCTTTGACTTCGATCGCTCGGTTTTGTCCGTTGAGTTTAAAAGAGACGGTGCGCATACCATGAGCATTAGGAGCCGTGATGTTTAAAAACTGAACAAGTATATGCTTGCCTTCGTCAATATAAATAATGATCTCTTCATTGGGCTTTAGACCATAGAAAAAAGCGGGAGAAGGAATGTGTTGAACCGCTCCATAAGTAGAATAATGCTCGTAGAAATCAGTAAATACTTTTGGATACAATTGGTAAGACAAGAAATCTTTAATGTCGGTATACTCATCAAATTTTTCCTGAAAGATCGCAAACTCTTTGTCAAAATCAATGGGAGCCAAATGCGCATTAGGTCGATTGGAATAAGGTGTTTCTCCTTTCAATACCATTTGCTGAAAGTCTTTTGGAAAACCTCCTGTAATTTGTCCCAAATCCCCACGCATCAGCGCTTTCATACTGTCAGGAAAAGCCAAAGTTTCGCCACTCTGTAAAATGTCTTGTTTATTCAATTTATTAGCAGTCATAAATAAAGCCATATCCCCCACCACTTTGGAAGAAGGGGTTACCTTGATGATGTCCCCCAATAAATCATTGACGACTCGATAATTGTCTTTGATGGTTTCAAACTGATCTTCTAAACCCAAACCTCTGGCTTGTGGACGAAGATTAGAGTATTGTCCACCTGGAATTTCGTGATCGTATACTTCCGCTGTTCCAGCTTTTAATTCTGTTTCAAAAGGATAGTAAATCGCTCGAGTATTTTCCCAAAAATTGGAATAGGCATTTAGAGAACGAAGGTCTATGGAGTTTTCTCTTTCATGTCCTTGTAGCATTGCTACCACCGAATTAAAATTAGGTTGAGAAGTCAAACCCGATACGGCACTGATGGCCACATCGACTACATCGACACCTGCTTCAATCGCTTTGAGGTAGGTGGCAGATTGAATAGAAGAAGTATCGTGAGTATGCAAATGCAATG
>CAYQRA010000005.1:0-29765 GCA_964419315.1 uncultured Saprospiraceae bacterium
CGCACCGCATCAAAAGCTTCCAGAGGAGGCACCAATTCCCCACCGCCATAAACGCGAATATCCATTCGTCCGCCTGACATCTCTTTAACCCATTTGGCAAATAAAGTACAGCCTTCTCCGAGTACAGGGAAATTCGGTGGCCAAGTAGTAACCATTTTCCAACGATATTTTTTACCAGAATGAATGGCTGGGCTACTATTGTCTTGGGCAATATTTTCTCCACCACAAGAACGGATGACCAAAGGAAGAGAAACAGTTCCGAGGGCTAATCCACGGAAAAAATTTTTACGACTTATTTTTGACATGCGAGGTCTTTTTAAGTTTTGGTTTTACATCGCTGTAAATTAATCATTTCTGTGGAATCTTTGCTAGGACGACTGTAAGCGATTTAAAACAAAAGGAATATTCAAGCATTCTTGAAATATTTTTTATACCTTGTCGTTACAATTTAGTAAAACAAGTCAATAGACTTATCGCCTCTTCTAATTTTATCCACATCTTTTTTGAATTTGCGCTTTGCAAATTTCTCTTCCAATAATGATATTTTTTCTTGAGAAGACTCAATGCTCTTAAACACGTTTTGTCTGATGACAAATACTCAAGGAGAATATTTTTTGGATTAAAACGAAAAATGAAATGGATTTAAAACTCAACAAACAAGTACCAATTGATCTTTTTTTTCTCGGCTTTATCGCGATAGCGGCGCTTAGTTTAAAACTATTTTATGCCAATTGCCAAACCGAGGATTTGAAGTTATTTTTAAAGCCAGTGAGTATGGTAGTTTCGTTTTTTACTGGAGCGAGCTATCATTTTAGTGGAGAAACAGGATATCTTTTTCCGAGTTTAAATATTACTATTGAAAGGTCCTGCTCTGGTGTCAATTTCTTTGTAATGGCCTTTTGCATGGTCTCCATCAGTACCTTGCCTTTTTACAAAACAGCTTTCCGAAAAACTTTGGCCCTCACTGGATTTACTTTTGCGGCCTTCCTTTTTACCATTCTGGCCAATAGTTCCCGAATCATTATTGCGGTCAATAGTCTCCGATGGAGTGACATTTTTTATACACTTGGGACGGATGATATGCATCTTTATCAAGGAAGTTTTATCTACCTTTTCTTTTTGATTCTATTCTATTTTCTCGCCTTTTATTCCAACAAAAAAATAACTCGTTCTTTGATGAATCAAAGAGCTTAATAACTAATTCTATGCGTAGTTTAATGAATCCCCGATGGCTATTGATCATTAATACCATTCCTGTATTAATCTTGGCAGCTATTTATTTTGGTGCCTTCCAAGTCATCCATACCTTACTCGAACCAGAAAGTATCCAGACTTGGATTTTATTTGCTGCGGGCTTATTTTTTCTTTGGGGAATGACTTTGGTGTATGCTTTATTGGCCATCATCAAAGCAAGAGAGGTACACACTTTATATGGATTGATATCTTTGCTTTTTCATATTCCCTTTTTATTCTTATTTGTTTTTCACTTTGATGATATTATTCCTTGGTCTATTCCTGCTTGGATGCTTCCACAGAATATGGTGCTGTATGTGGGAAGTTTTTTGATGCCTACTTTGGCCCATGCACTGCTTACCTTGGTGCTTGGTTTGACGCCTAAGCGGGAGGGCGGTTACCTCTCTTTGAAAAATTTTGGGGCAGCTTGTTTGATTCCATTACTCTGGTATCTTTTTATGGAAATTGTCTTTCGAAATTGGGAACCAATGCGCAGCGATTTTGCCCAGTATTCCATGATTTTACTCATGATTGCTAGTGTTGTTGCCTTTCTCTTTTTTCTGATAAGAGGGTTTTATATCTTGGCTCAAAAAAGAGGAGGACTATTTGAAAAATACCAACTTCTTTGGAAAATTCCGATTGGAATTATTTTTCCACTATTGGGATTGGCGCTTAATAATGGAGAGCTACAATGGGGTTCTTCGGATTTAGGCTTTGATGGCATCTTTGGCGATTTTGGACATCCTTGGTTTTATATTTTAGCATTGATCAATGGAATCGCACTTTGTATTCCAAGACCTAAACAGGCTTTTCATCGGCTCTTATTATTTGCCTTGCAAAGCATAACGTTTAGTTATACGCTCTATTTCTTTTTGGTCTTTATTCCTTTTTTGCCGGCTTCTCTCCTTGCTATAATTGCTTTTGGTTTAGGTTTTTTAATGCTTACACCCGTTGCTTTAATGGTTTTTCATTCGATTGATTTGGCAAGAGATTTTCGTTTTTTGAAAAATTTTTATTCCAAAAATTTCTTGCTCCCACTTTTTGCTTTTGGGGTATCATCCATCCCTTTAGCTTTGACTTTTAATTACGTCCAAGATCGTTTTGCTTTGCAAAATGCTCTAGCCTATGTCTATCAATCAGACTACGAAAAACCAGCTCCTAAGGAAATTAGTATTCCTTCTTTAGAACGAGTCATTCAAACCATCCGCGCCCATAAAGATGATCGCTGGCGCAATGGCATATCTATTGGCCAAACGCCTTTTCTTTCTCCTTTTTACACTTGGTTGGTCTTAGATAATTTGACTTTATCAGAAAAGAAAATAAATGTTTTAGAACGTGTCTTTTTGGGACTCCACCAGAACAGACAAGGGTTTAACCGATTTAGAATGCCGGATAATAAGGACGTTGAGATCAGTAAAATCAATACCCAATCTACTTACGATGAAAAAGAACAATCTTGGAAAACTTGGGTGGATATAGATATTACCAACCAAAGCAGCAGACAACAAGAATTTGTTACGGAGTTTGACCTTCCAGAAGGCGCATGGATCAGCGATTATTATCTTTGGATTGAAGGAGAAAAAGTACCTGGGATTTTGGCAGAAAAAAAATCAGCTACTTGGGTATACCAACAGATCGTCAGTGTGCGAAGGGATCCTGGAATTTTATATTATCTCCGGGGCAATACCGTCGCTTTTCGCGTTTTTCCTTTTGCTGCTAATCAAACTCGCCGCACCGGTTTTGAGATTGTACACAAAGAGCCTTTAGGCTTTCAGTTGGATGGCCAGCAAATAAATTTGGGAGATCCGAGTGTGGAAGTTCCCGTATTAAAGGAAGCCATTTTTAGTGCCGATCAAAAAGTGGTTTATTTGCCAGAAGCTTTAAAAAATACCTTAGAAGAGGTGGAGCGAAATACCTATTTCCACTTTATCGTCGACGGTTCAAATGGCAAAGATTCTCTCTTGGATTTTTATACCTCAACGATATCAGAATTATTAGCAAAAAATCCAGACAAAGCCAAAGGGGCGAAATTAACTTTTACCAATGCTTATTGTCAAGTCATACCTTTGAGTGGCGATTGGGAGGAAGAATTGCGGGCAAAAAAATTCTTTGGCGGCTTCAATCAGGAAAGAGCAATCAAAGGTATTCTTGTAGCGCAAGGAGCAATAGCTGCTCCTCAAATTCCTGAGATTATTAGTTTGAGCGATCATACCCGAAAAGCCATTTTACCAGATAATTTTGAAGATTTCACTTCCGCCGCTCCCGGGGTCGATCACTACCAATGTATCAATGCTAATCAGGAGCCCCAAAGTTATTGGCTAAAGAGCTATCCAAGCGCCCTTTTTACAGATTCAATTGCTGCGCTTTCGCCCAAAATTTTGGCTTGGCCAAATGCCAGAAATCCAAGGGCCTATGTATCTGCTACGCCGGGGCCAGCAATCGTCCTGCTCGAGCCAATGGCGATTGATACCAAGGAGCTACCGAAAGCAAAGAATTGGGAGGATGCTTTGACCTTAGAAGGTCGCTACCAAAGTTATATCCGCTACCCTGGGAAGAAAAACGCAGAGTGGTTGCCAATGGTGAAAAATAGTTTGTCAGCGAATATATTGACTCCGGTGATGTCTTTTATTTCTTTAGAAAATGAAGCGCAACGAACGGCACTCAAGAAAAAACAAGAGCAAGTATTGAAAGGCAATGAAGCGCTGGATATAAGTGAGGATGCCCACAGAATGTCAGAGCCCAGCTTTTTATTTTGTATGGTTTTACTAGCTTTCGGGCTGTTTTTTACCCGCAAAAGTAGGGCATTTAGTAACTGTTAAATAGTTGATTATTATTATTGTTAATATAGAAGTTGTTTAAAAACTCCTTACTTGCTTGCAAAAGGGTCTTTTTGTCCACTTCTGCGTTGTAAAAATCTAAGGTAGCGCGGCTACGCTTCGATTTTGACGCCTTGAATTGAACTAAAATCCCTCATTTTCACTTCAAGCAGCAATTTTTGAACAACTTCATAGCATAGGAAGTTCAAAAGACCTAAGTTAGAGGAGAACTACTTAGGGAGGGCACTATTCTTGATCTTGGTTCGTTTATTAGACGAAGTTTCGAGAGATACTTCATTTATCAATGACTAAACACACTTCTTTTATGCGATATAGAATTTCTTTTTTTCTGCTCTTATTGGCCTTCGTGGTCCAGAATGGATGGGCACAAGATGCGACTACTGATGATCTATGGTTGACTCAGATCGAAGAAGCGAAAGCGGAGGCACAAGCCAATGATCAACCCATTATTATGCTTTTTTCTGGTTCTGATTGGTGCCGACCCTGTATGGCGATGAAAAACAGAGTTTTGGACAATGAGGTCTTTACCGATTTTGCAAAGGATAATGTGGTACTTTTGGAAGTTGATTTTCCAAGGAAAAAACAAAATAAATTGAGTCCAGCGCAAACCCAACACAATAATGGGCTAGCAGAAAAATATGCCCCTAAGGTTTTTCCAACGCTGGTCATTATTGATTCGAATGGACAAGAGATCGACCGGATGGGCTACCAATCTAGTTTGGCGGCGGCAGATTATGTGAAATATATTAAGTTTAAAACGACACAGTAGAGTTTATTCTAAAATAGTTTTATGAGATGAAAATGCAGAGTTTTTCTTTCAGTCAAAGAACGCCCGGAACCTAATAGCCGTAGCTATTAAGGTGAGGACGTGATGCAGGATGAGAGAAAAAGACAATTTTTCAGCCATACTAAATTATTTAGAATAAAGTCTAGTAATGGCGAAGCACTTTCGCTTCTGACAATAGATAAAAAAGTCCTCTCAGAAACAATTCTCCGAGAGGACTTTTTTTGTACTATAGAACTTTAAAGGTATCTTTGCATTTTTAATTAATGACCTAGCACAACGCTGTTTGAACCCATGAGAAAAAGTATTTTATTCATCATTACTTTATTCTTCATCGCCGTTTTTTCTTCCTGCGTTCCCGTCAGGGAATACCAAAAGATGTATCTCAATGATGAAGAGATGGCCTTAGAAGCAAGTCTGTTGGAAGGCTATGAGATCAATTTTCAATCTTACCGAGAAGGCGCTTCTGGTGCCAATGGCGGAAAAGTAGGTGGTGGTTGCGGCTGCAAATAAAATATGCGCTAGGAAAAAATAAACCTAATTCAATCACCCCATATTCCTTCCCTATTATTCCTTAACCAATTTTTTAAAGACCTTCCGTTCTCCATCTCTTCCCAATAAAAAATACATGCCTGCTGGTAGGTCACTCATATCTAATTGCTGAGTCTCCTGCAAATCAATGAGCACCTGACGAACTTGATGGCCATAGGTGTCATACAATTCTAAACTACTCAGCTTTCCTTCCCATTGTAAGTCTACAAAGTCACGAACAGGGTTTGGACTAATACGCAAAGTAGAGCTAGGTAGAATTATTTCCTTCGTAGAGACTTTGATGCTTTGGAACTGCAAGAAAAAGAATAAAGCAGAAGTCACAGCAGGATTAACACATGCCCCATGCGTGGCCGTAGGATTGACATCAATGGCTTGCAGATCCGGTACGTTTTTTAATTGGAAAATGGAATCGGCTACGACACTATTTCGGAAAGGAACCTGATCGTCAGCAGTACAATAATACAGACGAGTTGGTGCTTCTGGCACCCAATTGATATTATCATTAGCATGCAAGGCGATGGAGAGTGGGTGAGTTTCGTCTGTCGTCACCGCAAGAATACTATCTTGCAGCATCGCTTTGGGAAAGGAGCCACCTGTATTAGTAATCAACTGGTTGATTAAGCGTGCATTAAGGGTAAATAAATCCATCTCTTCCCGATAAAAAGAATCAATGGTCATGGCATAAGGTTGCTTGAAATATTCTTCTGTGTCCTCAAATAAATCATAAGCTAAATCATAGGATAAAAAAGTATTGGGGATATAAGATGGAAGAAAGTATTCTTCATTCTGTAAAATCAAATCTGTCATTACTCCCGAAATACTATAAGGCCCCGACATCGGTGCAGAGGCCGTCACGGTGAAGTCATTCGAAAAGTCTTCTTGGATTTTTTGATGGGCAGCCATGGCGCCATGACCTCCTTGTGAATAACCAGAAATAAATAATTGCTCGTTTAAAGAAGAATTTTGACTCTGCATCAACTCCTGCGTAGCAAATAAAAGATCAATAGCAGCAGAAGCTTCTGTTTCTAGATGGACATAAGGATGGAAACCATCGGAATCTCCCAAGCCCAGATAATCTGCTGCTGCCACTACATAGCCAAAAGCACTAAAGATCACTCCAATGGGATCTCCCTTGGGATAGCCATCTGGATTGATGAAGGAAGGAACACCGGTGCGGTCATTGGCCGTTCCATGCTGATAGCATAAAAGAGGATATTCTCCTGTGACGTCAGGTATAGCAACTAGACCGGAGGCAGTATCTGGCATGCCATGAATGTTATTGGTCTTGTAAAGGACCTTATAAAGGGTAGCCCCATTTTTGACCAAGGCGGCCGGAAGATTAAATTTGTTGGTCAGTGCTGTTTGGGTATGACTACTTACTTGAGTAGCGCTAATTAATTTTTGAGAATAAACAGAGTTGGCCAATAAGCAGCATAGGGCGAATAGTAAGTTGTATTTCATCAGCGTTTTTTTTCTGAAGTTGCCGTCCGTTACGGGAGTACTTTAAGGCAACTTCTCGGATTAAGAAGAATAGAAATGGGCGATAAAAGATAGTATTTTTCTTTATCTTTTCGAAAGACCTAGAAACTATCTTTTAAAACAAATCCCTAAGACAAGATTTATGGATTTGTAGAAACGATAAGAAAAACCTTTTAAGACCCAATAAAATGAAAAACGAATCTAGAAGAAATGCCTTAAAAAAATTAAGTCTTATTTTAGGAGCAATGAGCTTTGCCCCTTCTTCTTGGGCAACTACGGAAGCTGGAATTCCATTGCTGCTGCCAGCAGAAAAAAAGAAAAAAACACTAGCAAAACCGGTGACGGCTATTACCCTAGGTGCCGGTAATCGTGGAAATGTATATGGAAACTATGGGGTAAAATATCCCAATGAATTAGACATCGTAGGTGTTGCCGAGCCCATCCCTATTCGAAGAAAAAGATATTCCGAAAAACACCAAATTAAAAAGAAACACGTTTTCCATACTTGGGAAGATGTTTTCAAAGTCAAGAAATTTGCAGATGCCATCATCATCACGACCCCCGATGATTTGCATTATGGCCCTTGTATGGCTGCGCTACAAATGGGCTATGATGTATTATTGGAAAAACCAATTTCTCCTTCCGAAAAGGAATGCCGAGATATTCTAGAACTATCCCAAAAAACCGGACGCATTGTCGCGGTATGTCACGTGTTGAGGTATGCGCCTTATTTTATGAAATTGAGGCAAATTATTGAATCTGGCGTTTTGGGAAAAGTAGTGAGTATGCAACATTTTGAACCCATCGAACACGTTCATATGGCTCATTCTTATGTCAGGGGCAATTGGCATAATTCGGAACAAACGACACCGATTATTTTGGCCAAATCTTGCCACGATCTAGACATTATCAAATGGATGTTGCAAAAGTCTTGCACGGATATTCAAGCCTTTGGTGCCCTTTCTTGGTTTGATGAAAAAAATGCACCAGCAGGAAGTACTCCTCGTTGTATGGATGGCTGTAAAGTGGAATCTACCTGTCCTTATTCTGCTTTGAAAATTTATCATCGAGATCGACAAAGAACCTATGTTTTTGATTTGCCGGAGGAAAAAAGTAAACATGGAGAGGCCATTCTGGACTACCTAAGAAACACCAACTACGGTCGCTGTGTATACCGGATGGAAAATGACCAGCCGGATCATTACACGTGTAATATTTTATTTGAAGACGAAGTAACTGCAAGTTTTAGCATGGAAGCTTTTACTTCTTATCACGGTCGTCGAACTCGGATTATGGGAAGCTTGGGAGATATCGTTGGAGATATGAATCAATTTGTGTACACGGATTTTTTGACTGGGGAAAAAACAAAATGGGAACAAAAAACAGATGGACATGGAGGAGGAGATTGGAACCTAGTTTCGGACTGGATACAAGCAGTCGCCAATCAAGACTCGACGCTATTGTCTTCTACGATTGCTGCTTCGATTGAAAGTCATGTCATGGGCTTTTCGGCAGAAAAAAGTAGAAAAGAGAAAAGAGTAATTGCCGTAAAAGTCTAGCCCAAATAGGCTTTTTTAAGAGTCCTAAAATCAGTTGAAAATGCAAAGCACTTTTGATCGCTTTTTTAAAAATGAACCTTTCTTTTGGGGAAGTTTGTTTTTGATTTCCTTTTTGGTTCATTGGTGGAGTGCTGGAATGCTGGGCTATCATCGCGACGAATTTTTATACCTCGCACTAGGAGAGCATCCGGGGTTTGGACATTGGTCAAATCCACCGCTAATGGGGTGGCTGAGTTGGATATCCCAAAACGTTTTTGGAGAAAGCTTGCGAGCGATCCATGTTTTTCCAGCAATCGCTGGAGCTTTGCTGTCCGTCTTTTCTTGTTTGATTGCCAAAGAGTGGGGAGGACAAAGGTTTGCAATAGTCCTCACTTTTTTAGCTACCCTATTTCATCTAGCCTTCCTACGCGCCTTTTCTTTTTTGATGCCCGTTCCGATCGATATTCTATTTTGGACTTTCTATATTTATTTGCTTGTGCGATTTATCCATACCCAAAATAAAAACTACCTTTTACTACTTGGCGCCGGTATCGGAATGGGAATGCTCAATAAATATTCAATTGCTTTTTTTGTTTTGGCCATGTTGCTTGGAGCGCTATTGACTCCTCATCGAAAACTGTTATTTACAAAAACCCCTTATCAGGCGATGGCTTTGGGTTTGTTGGTTTTTCTTCCCAACTTAATTTGGCAAATTACTTACGGATTTCCAGTTGTTCATCACATGCAGGAGTTATCCGAAAGTCAATTGCAAAACGTCAGATCACTAGATTTTATCGTAGACCAGTTTGTGGTCAACTGGCAAAATATTTTCCTCCTTGTCCCCGGTTTATTTTTTCTATTGGGAAATAAAAAAGAGACGCGCTTTCGCTGGTGCGGTTGGATTGCTATACTGACTATTTTTCTTTTTCTAATTTTTAAAGGAAAAAGCTATTACACCTTGGGCGTCTTTCCTCCCCTGATTGCTGCTGGTGCTGTTTTTTGGGAAGAAAAAATAAAAGCCTTTTGGTCGCGTATGATTTTTACGACAGTATTGATTGCTTTGCTGCTACCAATTATTCCTATGGCGCTACCGATTTTTTCTGCCCATGATTTGCAAAAATACTTTGCTAAATTTCCCTTGGAAACGGCCTTGCGGTGGGAAGATGGAGCCTTACATGAGTTGCCCCAAGATTATGCAGATATGTTGGGTTGGCAAGAATTAGCAGATGGGGTAGGAAAAGCATATCAGTTATGCGATCAGCAAAAAACAGTACTTATCTATGCAGAGAACTATGGTCAAGCTGGTGCGATTGATCACTTGGGACAAAGGTATAAACTTCCTCCAGTGCATAGCTTTGCAGATTCTTATCGACTATGGAATGCAGAAAATATTTCGACAGAAATAGACCAATTCATTTATGTCAATGATGAATTAGGAGAAGACGTGGCTAGTTTATTTGCCAGTGTGACGATTGTCGATAGTGTTAAAGATATTCGAGCGAGAGAATTTGGAACGAAAGTCTACTTGTGTCAAAAACCAGTGACTTCTTTTAGCGATTTTTGGAATAGTCGCCTAGAAGAAGTCCGAGTTGCATCAGGTTTGTAGAGCAGGACTACTTAATAAGCTCGTTCGTCATTTTTTTCCATGTAATTGATAAAGGCTCGATTGATCACCCGGTTGCCACCCGGCGTTGGATAGTTGCCAGAAAAATACCAGTCGCCCTTGTTGTTTGGGCAAGCAAGGTGTACGTTTTCAATCGTCTGATAAATAACCTCTACCTTGGGTTTGATATTTGGAGGAGTAATGATTTTTGCGATTTTTTTGGAAATTTCTTCATACTCAAAAACCGCATAAAGTGCCTGCACTTCATTGGTCATCTCTTCCACCGGAAGATTTTCCTGAGCCTTACAACGTTTGTACGTTTCCTCTAAAAGATGTTCTTGGTTGGTATCTTTTAGGAGTTCAACCATTGCGCGGAAGGCAACAAATTCTTTGAGCCGAGACATATCTATTCCATAACAATCAGGGTAACGAATCTGTGGAGCAGAAGAAACGACGACTATCTTTTTTGGTCTCAAACGAGAAACAATTCGGATGATACTATCTCGCAAAGTCGAACCTCTAACGATAGAATCATCCAATAAGACCAAAGCGTCTTTCTCATTTTTTACAATGCCATAAGTCACATCATATACATGCGAGATCAAATCAGCACGACTACTATCGTCAGCAATAAAAGTACGCAATTTAGCATCTTTCACTACGATCTTTTCCACCCTAGCTTTCTCCGACAATATTTTGGCTACTTTCCTAGGATTAGGATCTTCTCCAAGCTGTAACAATCGTTCAAGCTTGACGGCATTTAATTCTTTTTCCAAACCTTCTACCAATCCAAAAAAGGCAGATTCTGCGGTATTGGGAACAAAAGAAAAAACGGTATTATTAAAATCGTACCCAACACAACGAAGGACCTTCGGAGCCAATTGTTCCCCCAGTTTTTTTCGTTCGAGGTAAATGTCTTTATCGGTACCCCGAGAAAAATAAATGCGCTCAAAAGAACAAGCATTTCGTGGCAATTGATCAATAAATGGTTTTTCGGTGACCTGTCCATTGCGTTTGATGATCAAAGCATGCCCCGGAGTCAGTTCTTTTACTTTAGAGAAATGAACGTCTAAAGCCGTTTGGATGGCTGGTCTTTCAGAAGCCACAATGACCACTTCGTCACTAGCATAATAAAATGCCGGACGAATACCGGAAGGATCTCGCATCACAAAAGCATCTCCATGACCAATCATTCCGGCCATCACATATCCGCCATCAAATTTTTTGCTGGCTCTACGCAAGAGGCGTTGAATATCTAGGTTTTCAAAAATGAGTTCATTGAGTTCTTCGGTGGTATAGCCATCTGCTTTAAACCAAGTGTGCAGTCTTTGAACTTCATCGTCGAGAAAGTGGCCAATCTTTTCTAGAACCGTAACCGTATCCGATTTTTCCTTAGGATATTGTCCGAACCCAACCAATTCGTCAAAAAGCTCATCTACATTAGTGAGGTTGAAATTTCCAGCAACGACTAGGTTTCTACTGACCCAATTGGTCTGTCGAAGGAAAGGATGACAAGTTTCAATGGTATTCACCCCATGTGTACCATAGCGCAAGTGTCCCAAAAGCAACTCTCCGGTGTAGGGAAGATTAGCTTTTAACCATGCTGGATCATTGAGTTGCTCTGGAGTGGCTTTTTGAAAATGAGAGTAAACTTGCTGGAAGAGGTCGTCAAGATAATTAGTGGCATTGGAGCGTTTGCGACTGATATAGCGGGTGCCAGGTTTTGGATCTAATTTTATCGTGGCTAGTCCGGCGCCATCTTGTCCGCGATTTCTTTGCTTTTTTAGCAGCAGGCGCAGCTTATTTAGGCCGTAGAGGGCAGTACCGTATTTTTTGTGGTAGAAATCTAGAGGTTTTAATAACCTAACAAGTGCGATACCGCACTCATGTTTGATCTTGTCGCTCATTAGCCGGAATGATAATTATCTAAACTTTCTGATATTGAAGATGCAAATATAGTTCGTTCTAACGGGCATTTACAAAATTAATAAGCCTTATTCTCATAAGTATTTTTTTGTACTAGCGGATAGGCGACTTAGCTACCATTAAAAGGCAGGCTGCAACAAAGATTTTACTTTTAAAATTAATCTAAAAACCCCACAAAGAAGTATCTTTTTCAGGCAAGTTCTTTGTATTTTACGAGTGGAAATGACCTGATCGAGATTTATTTTGTTCTCATTTCTTTATTTTAAAATAGACAATTATGCGATTATTAAGAGTTTTTAATACCCCCAAACACCAAAGGTTTGAATATCGGCCCCGACATTGGAATCCTCAGAAGGAGGAATTACAAGAACGATTGGACTTGATCGAGAAAATGAAACAGAATGATCCAGATGCCTTAAAAGCTAGGATTGCTCAGAATTTCCGACGAACAGGGAATGGAGGAAATACCAAGGCTCGACAAAAAGCAGTTTTGCGGTCGAATTTGATGCTTTTAGCGATAATTGCTGCTCTGGTCTTTCTTACATATTTGTTTCTTATCGTATATTTGCCAGACATCTCTGCGGCTATCGGATCTTAGCCAGAGATGCTAGGGAAAAGGTAATTTTTCTCAACCTAGAGCGGCTCAAACTAGTGGAAGGTGATATTCTGAAGTTTTTATAGAGGCCTTAAATATCTCTTGAATACCTGCTTGACCACTTACGTATTGTTAATACACACTTTGCAACACCTATAATGGGTTTAAACGCCCTTTTAAACAAACGTAAACTATGGCTGATATTATTCAGCTACTGCCCGACGCCATTGCCAACCAGATAGCAGCTGGGGAAGTGATACAGCGGCCGGCCTCGGTAGTTAAAGAATTATTGGAAAATGCGATTGATGCTGGAGCAACTAGTGTCAAATTAATTGTCAAAGATGCTGGGAAAACCCTCATTCAGGTAATTGATAATGGTTGTGGGATGTCTCCTACCGACGCTCGTATGTCTTTTGAAAGGCATGCGACCTCCAAGATTAAGGAATCTAAAGATTTGTTTCATATCCGAACGATGGGTTTTCGGGGAGAAGCAATGGCTTCTATTGCCGCCATTGCACAGGTAGAAATGCGGACGCGCCGGCAAGCGGATGAACTGGGTTGCCGGATTGTAATTGAAGGTTCCGAAGTAAAAAGTCAGGAGTCTTGCCAATGCACACCAGGCACCAACCTCTCCATCAAAAACCTTTTTTATAATGTCCCTGCTCGGCGCAACTTCTTAAAGTCCACTTCCGTGGAAATGCGTCATATCCTCGATGAGTTTCAACGAGTAGCGATTGCGCATTGCGATATCTTTTTCTCACTACACCATAATGGCAATGAAGTCTTCCATTTGCCGGTCGGAAATCTTCGACAGCGATTGGTCGCTATTTTTGGCAACAACTGCAATAAGAAATTAGTGCCCGTAGCAGAAGAAACGGACGCCCTCAAATTAGAAGGTTATGTCGGCAAACCAGAATTTGCGAAAAAGACCAGAGGAGAGCAATTGCTTTTTGTCAATCAAAGATTCATCAAAAGTAATTATCTCAATCACGCCATCATGTCGGCTTATGAAGAGATCTTGAATAAAGATACTTATCCGCTCTATGTGATTTTCTTGGAAATTGATCCAGCGAGAATTGATATCAATGTGCATCCAACCAAACAAGAAATAAAATTTGAGGACGAAAAGTTGGTTTATAATTACCTCAAAGTCGCCGTTCGACATGCACTCGGACAATACAGCATTACACCTACTTTGGATTTTGAACAAGAAGTGAGTTTTACCAAAAATTTGACCACCGCAAAAGCCAGTAATCCAAGACCTGAAGCTAAGCTTGGATCAGTAGGTGGAAGTGCTTCTCCGCGCAAACCCAATAAAGATAAATTAGAAAGTAGCAACCTCCGCAACTGGCAGGAAATTTATAAAGGACTCGATGATTTTGAGGAGCAAGGGAGCAGCTCGGGTATATCTGAAGAAAGTGAAGTGACTACGATCGAAAGCGAATGGTCGGATAGTTCTGCCTTGGATGACCCTACCAATACCTTTTCCAAACAACAAAAGCCCGCTTACCAAATTCACAATAGTTATATTGTAAGTCAGATCAAGTCGGGCTATATGTTGATTGATCAACAGTCGGCGCATGAACGTATTCTGTATGAGCGCTATTTAGCGGTATTGACGAATAAAGAAAACTATACACAGAAACAATTATTTCCGAAGACCATAGAGTTGACTCCGGCAGAGGCTACTTTAATGGGAGATATTCTGCCAGAGATCAATCAATTGGGCTTTGATGTTCAGGACTTTGGAAACAACAGTTTTGTGATTCACGGAATCCCTGCTGATCTGACTGGTAAGAAAAATGAGCAACAACTCATTGAACAATTATTGGAACAATACAAGGCCAATCTAGAGCTGAAATTAGATTTAAAAGAAAATTTGGCCCGTGCGATGGCGCGATCCTCTTCTATCAAGCGAGGGCAAGCGCTGATTCCTGCGGAAATGCAAGAATTGACGGATCAACTTTTTGCCTGTAGTGTTCCTTATAAAAATCCTACTGGGCGTCATTGTTTCATCACCTTTGAACTAGAAGAGCTCGAAAAACGTTTTAATATTTCTTAAGGCAGCGAAAAGCTAAACTGCATAGGATTTTATTAGGAGAAGGAACTCTAATAAAGACCACGGAAAACGTCGTTAGGTACTAATGATCGATAAGGAGACTAGAGTCGTCGATTTTTACGGCTATCTCTTCTTAATGTATCCTACCTTCTCCTTTATTTTGAAAAAAGCACTTTATGCCACCGATTACAGATGTAGTAAAGAATTTAATCATCATCAATGTACTGATGTACTTTGGGACGAGCCTTACTTTACCGGGCGAAGGAGTACCATTATTAGCACTCCATTATCCCGCCTCAGAATATTTCCAACCTTTACAGATTGTTACACATATGTTTATGCACGGAAGTGTGATGCACTTGCTTTTCAATATGTATGCTTTGTTTTTGTTTGGTTCTGCTTTGGAAAATTACTGGGGGGCTAAACGTTTTCTATTATTCTATTTTATTTGTGGCTTTGGAGCGGTGGCTTTGCATATGATGGTGTGGCATTTTGAATTGCAACAATATTCTCCTGAAACCTTTCAGGTCGCCATGGCTTCGCCTTTTAATGCTGTGTTAGGAGCATCAGGAGCAGTATTTGGTCTTTTAGCGGGCTTTGGAACGGTATTTCCGAACACAGAACTTCGCCTACTTTTTCCACCGATTGCTTTAAAAGCCAAGTATTTTGTTTTGATCTATGCGGGGATAGAATTATTTTTAGGGGTAAGCAACTATCAAACAGGCATTGCCCATTTTGCCCATTTAGGGGGAGCCTTATTTGGCTTTCTACTCGTGATGTATTGGCGGAAAGGCGGCAATTTGATCTAATATATCGGGATAAAAAGTGCTTTTTTTGCATCTCTTTTACCCAACAAACAGTATAATAAACCAATACCTGATAGAATCAAGTCTAATTAGGGAAAAATAAACGCTTACATGTTAGATTCCATTTGGAAAGACTTAAGACAACAAATCGATCATGGGAATATGATCACGCGGCTCGTTATCATTAACGTAGCTGTTTTTTTGTTGGTTAATTTGTCGAAAATTGTGGTGCGCCTAGCAACAGGGATATGGGATCGAACCCCTGAATTGTACACAGATATTTTACATTACTTCTGCATCTCTGCCGATCCTTGGTTGATCTTATTCCGTCCGTGGACTTTGATTAGCAATATGTTTTTGCACGAAGGGATTATGCATATTCTATTCAATATGTTGTTCCTCTATTGGTTTGGACGAATTGTGGGGGACTTGATTGGAGATAGAAAAATTTTGCCTTTGTATCTGCTGGGCGGATTAGCTGGAGGGATGGTTTTCTTTGTGTCTGCCAATTTGATTGGCTATGGTGCGGGGCCCGAAAGCTTCGCTTTGGGAGCATCAGCGGCTGTGATGGCTATCGTAATGGCTGCTGGCGTATTGGCACCCGATTATGTTATGCGTTTGATCCTGATTGGAGATGTCCGACTAAAATATATCGTAGCGGTTTTGATTTTAATAGATTTAGTAAGTATTGGCAATAATTCCAATACCGGAGGGCATTTTGCCCACTTAGGAGGAGTTGCTTTTGGTTGGTTTTTTGTGACTCAATTGCAAAGTGGCAATGACCTTTCCAAGCCAGTCAATAATTGGCTCGATCGCTTGGGCGAATTTTGGGACAACTTCCGAGATCGTATCCAAGGCAATCCACGCAAGCCGCGTGTCGTTTATAGAAATACCGATAAGATGAAAAAGAGGTTTAGCAAACCCAATGCGGCTTCAGACAATGAACCCCCAGTGCATCAAGAAAAATTAGATACTATTCTCGATAAGATAAAACAGTCTGGTTATGATAGCTTATCTTCTGAGGAGAAAGAGTTTCTTTTTAATGCCAGCAAAAAGTAACTCATTAAAACAACCGATCAAAAGCCGTGCAAAGAATCAGCAAATTATTTCGCTGGACTAATCTGGTAGTCATTCTTTTGACTTTTCTATCCTATCTTTCTCCTTACATCAACCCGGAGTACTTTTGGCCCATCACTTTTTTGGGAATGGCTTACCCTTGGCTACTGCTAGGGAATATCCTTTTTATCTTCTTTTGGTTATTTAGAAAAAATCGTTATTTCTTCTTTTCTTTTTTTTGTATCCTCACTGGGTGGAACCATTTGGGCACCTTTGTGGGTTGGAATAGTTCAGAAGAGGGAAGTGCTCTAAAGGAGGATATCCATATCCTTAGCTATAATATAAAAGGAGGGGAAGATTTTCATAAGCAAATCAGCCAAAAACACTTGGGAAATGATGAGTTTTTGAAGTTCATTTATAGCGATCGCCCCAATACCTACCTTTGTTTTCAAGAGGTCCTCCAACTACCAACGGGTATATTAGAAGAAAAGGGATTCCAATATTTCTACAAATTACCCTATACCGGAACGGCTATTTTTTCTAAAACGCCTTTCCTAGCCAAAGGAGGAGAAAGGTTTGATAGAACCTCTAACGCTTATGTTTGGGTCGATGTGAAAGTGGGGGATCAAATCGTCCGGATTTTTAACATACACCTCCAGTCCAACCGAGTAAGTGGTGTAACGGATAAAGTGATCCAAGAAGGAGACCTACAAGAAAAAGAAACCTGGAGAAATATAGGTACCGTGATCAAAAAAGTAAAAGACGCGACGAAGTCAAGATCTCAACAGGCCAAGGTTTTGGCTCAAAAGATTGCAGAAAGCCCCCATCCGGTGATTATTTGTGGAGATTTTAATGATACCCCACAATCTTATACCTACCGAATTGTAGGCGCTGGATTAAAGGATACTTTTAAAGAAAAAGGAAATGGTTTTGGCACTACTTATGCCGGACTAATACCAGCACTAAGAATCGATTATGTTTTTGTAGATCCTCAGATAAAAGTATTGGAAAATAGTATTCCTAGAGTATCTTTCTCCGATCATTATCCAGTGATTTCGCGCTTAGAGCTTATCGACCAATGAATCGATTGTTTTGAATAGCTGCTTATTTAAAATAGCTTATTTGATAAAATTTGGATGACTCAACTTGTAAGTAACTTATCCATCTAAGAAACTTAAAAAATTGTAATTTTGCCGCATGAATAAGGAATTGACCGTACAGAACAGCTTAAGTAGAAAAAAAGAAGTATTTAAACCGATCCTCGATGGACACATTGGAATGTATGTCTGTGGACCTACCGTCTATAATGATGTACACCTTGGCAATTGCCGAACCTTTGTAAGTTTTGATGTCATTTATCGTTACCTAGTTTTTTTGGGGTACAAAGTGCGGTATGTCAGGAATATTACTGATGTAGGGCACCTGGTAGATGATGCGGATACTGGAGAAGATAAAATCTCGAAAAGAGCGCGTTTGGAAAAATTAGAGCCTATGGAAATCGTACAGAAGTACACCTTAGGCTTTCATGAGATGATGCGGGTTTTTAATACCAAACCGCCCGATATCGAACCTCGTGCTTCAGGGCATATTATAGAGCAAATCGAAATGGTGCAGGCAATCATAGACAATGGCTTGGCTTACGAAAAAAATGGTTCTGTTTATTTCGATACCGTTAAGTTTGCCAAAGAACAAAAAGTCTATGGAAAACTTTCTGGAAGAAAAATAGATGAGTTGATGGTGGAAACCAGAGACCTGAAAAATCAAGCAGAAAAAAATAATCCTGCTGATTTTGCTATTTGGATGAAGGCTTCTCCAGAACACATCATGCGTTGGAATTCGCCTTGGTCAGAAGGCTTTCCGGGATGGCACCTCGAATGTTCTGCCATGAGTACCAAATACCTAGGAACTACTTTTGATATCCACGGAGGGGGCAATGATTTGAAATTTCCACATCATGAAAATGAAGTAGCACAAAATTATGGTGCTTGTAATTGTGCTCCGGCCAATTATTGGTTACACACCAATATGCTCTTGATGAACGGCAAGAAGATGTCAAAGAGTGATAATAATTCCATCACTCCCACACAACTTTTTACTGGCGATAGCGAACACATTTCCAAAAGCTATAGCCCAATGGCGCTTCGCTTTTTTATGTTGCAATCGCATTATTCCAGTACACTTGATTTGACAGATGATGCTTTGCTTGCCGCAGAAAAAGGCTATCGTCGGATGATGGAAGGCAACAAAACCTTGCTCGGTCTTCAACATTCTGGTAAAGGCAATGCCTCTGATCACGACAAAGAAATCAATCAACTCATCGACCAAGCGCACGAGCACATGAACGATGATTTCAATACGCCAATGGCAATGGCTCGACTTTTTGAATTGATCAGTAAGGTCAATAGTTTTAAAGGCGGCCAAATCAGTATCGACGAAATTACTGCCGCAACTTTTGCACGCTTACAGTTGACTTTCAAGGATTTTATTTTTGACATTTTTGGCTTAAAAGATGAGATGGATGCTGGCGATCAGAATGATGCGATGGACGGCCTAATGCAATTGGTCATCGATCTTCGCCAAAGCTCCAGAGAAAATAAAGATTGGGGCACTTCTGATAAAATCCGAGATACCCTGAAAGCTCTGAAAATCCAACTCAAGGATGGGAAAGATGGAACAGAATGGAGTATGGAATAAATACCTTTAAAGGCCCACCTAATGCAACAAAGTATTTGGTGGGTCTTGTTTTTTAACGTCTTTGACTATTCGGTCATGGAGACCGATGCGGAACGAACTAAATTTTGCTTTTCAATTTTTCGACCAAAAATTTACTTTCAATGAATTTTTCAAAATCTTGCTGGCTTTCGCTGGCTCTTTTGTTTTTCATAGCAGCTTGTACTTCGGAACCTGCTCCCCCACCACCCAAACCCAAACCCCCAGTAAAGTCTGTAAAGGTGCCTCGCTTTGAAAGTGATTCTGCTTTTGTGAAAATAGAAAAGCAATTGAGCTTTGGTCCTAGAGTACCCAATACCACTTCTCATGACCAGTGCCGGGCATGGTTGGTCAATCAATTTGAAGCATATGGAGCAGAGGTGATCGAACAAAAATTTGTAGCGAAAGCCTACACGGGAGTTAATCTAAAAGGCACCAATGTAATCGCTCAATACCAACCCAATCACAAAAAAAGAATCATCTTGGCGGCCCATTGGGATTCTCGGCACATCTCCGACGCAGACAGCAATGCTGCCAATAAAAAGAAAGGAGTCCCTGCCGCAGATGACGGCGCAAGTGGGGTGGCGGTCTTACTTGAAATCGCTAGGAATTTACAGTCAACGCCGATCGATATGGGCATAGATCTTATCCTTTTTGATGCAGAAGATCATGGGGACGGTGAAAATGATAATCCTACGAGTTGGTGCTTGGGTTCACAGCACTGGTCTCGAAATATCCATAGAAAAGGCTATACTCCAAAGTATGGAATTTTGTTAGACATGGTAGGAGCCAAAAATGCTAGATTCACCAAGGAAGAGGTGTCGCGAATCTATGCACCTAAGATCGTAGAGAAAGTGTGGCGCTTGGCAAAAAACATGGGCTACTCGAATTATTTCATTGATGAGGAATCAAGAGGGATTACCGACGATCATTTGTTTGTCAACCAATTGGCTAAAATTCCAATGATAGACATCATCAATCGATCTACAGAAACAAGCTCAGGTTTTGGCCATTACTGGCATACCCAAAAAGATAATATTGAGGTGATCGATAAGAGGACTTTACGAGCAGTTGGACAAGTTTTATTAGCCTCTATTTATAATGAGTCGATTGGGAAATTTTAAGACAACAGGATCAATAGGATTAATATTTTTTGCGGTAATTGATTTTTCTGTTTTGAAAGAACTCTAAGCTATGCCTAAAAATTTTCTCACTGCGGAATGGCAAAATCTCATCATGGCCAATTATACCTTGGATCCAAAAATCTTGGAACCATTGCTCCCCTTTGCTACTGAATTGGATTTGTGGAAAGGGCAGTGCTATGTGAGTTTGGTGGGCTTTCTATTTAAAAATACGCGAGTCATGGGGATTCCCATTCCTTGGCACATCAACTTCGAGGAGGTCAATTTACGTTTTTATGTCAAGCACCTCAGTGCGGAAGGAGAATGGAAACGAGGGGTCGTTTTTGTTAAAGAAATTGTACCTAAAAGAGCCATTAGTCTAGTTGCGAATACCCTTTATGGAGAACATTATCAGACCATGAAGATGACGCACGAATTCAAAGAAACGACCACTAGCCGAGAAGTTTCCTACCGTTGGAAATTCCAAGGCCAATGGAATCATATGAAAGTGAAGACCGCGAAGGAGGCTTTAGGAATTCAAGCAGATAGTGAAGCGGAATTTATAACAGAGCACTACTGGGGATATACTCGTCTACATGAAAAGAAAACTTCAGAATATGAAGTGGTTCACCCTAAATGGAAGGTGTATACCGTAGAAAATTTTGACCTCCAATGTGAGGTGGGAAAGATATATGGCCTTGCCTTTCAGGATGTTTTTACAAAAAAACCGGATTCCGTTTTTATGGCAGATGGCTCTGAAATTGCAGTCAGAAAAGGAAAGTTAATCAATCCCAATATATAGCCGCTCTGCAAGCGCTTCGCCTTCCGACTTTCTCCGTACCTTAGTCCCGAATATTTAAACAGCACTATGTCTGAACCTGCCCAAAAAAATCGGCATCAATACCAACATACCTTTAGTAAGGAACTGGAACGACTCAATCCAAGTCAGCAGTCAGCGGTACAGCAGATTGAAGGGCCAGTACTAGTAATTGCTGGGCCAGGAACGGGTAAAACCCATATTTTGAGTGCACGAATTGGACGTATCCTGATCGATACCGATACCCAAGCGGCCAATATCCTTTGTCTGACTTTTACTGACGCCGGAGTTCGCGCGATGCGCCAAAGACTCCTCGAATTTATTGGGCCGGAAGCGCATCGAGTACACATCTATACTTTTCATTCTTTCTGCAATACCATTATTCAAGATAACCTAGAGCTTTTTGGTCATCATGATCTAGAGCCTTTAAGTGATTTGGAGCGGGTAGAAATTCTGCGAAAATTGATCGACGAGTTAGCCTATGATCATCCTTTAAAGGCGCATCGAGCAGATGTTTATTTCTATGAAAAACAATTATTCGATCTTTTTAAGCGGATGAAATCGGAGGCTTGGACGGTAGCAGATGTGGAAAAGGCTATTGTAGATTACTTAGAAGATTTGCCGAGTCGAGCAGAATTTATCTACAAACAAAATCGGGGAAAAATAAAAAAGGGAGATCTCAAACAAGCAAAGATTGACGACCTTATAGAAAAAATGAAACGCCTTTCGGCGGCTACCCAACTCTTCCCCCGCTATCAGGAATTGATGCGAGAATATCGCCGATATGATTTTGAGGATATGATCATGTGGGTCTTGGAAGTATTTGAAAATAATGAGGCGGTACTGCGAACTTATCAGGAGCAATACCTTTATTTTTTGATTGATGAGTTTCAAGACACCAATGGTTCTCAAAATAAAATAGTCCAACGTCTGATTGAGTATTGGGAAAGCCCAAACATTTTTATTGTAGGTGATGATGATCAATCTATCTATGAATTCCAAGGCGCAAGGTTGAAAAATCTAATGGATTTTTATACGGATTATGAAGAGAGTCTTCACTTGGTTTTACTCAAAGATAATTATCGTTCCTCTCAGCATATTCTTGATACCTCGCGAGCCTTGATCGATCAAAATGAACATCGCTTGGTACAGCAGTTGGCAGGTTTGCAAAAAAAATTGCAAGCTCAAAATCAAGAAGTGGCTCAGCATGAAGTTCGCCCAAGTATTATCAGTTATCCCAACCGGATGCAGGAGGATACGGATATTGTCAATCAAATTATTGAGCTACAAGAGCAAGGACTTGCACTCGAAGAAGTGGCCGTTATTTATGCACGACACAAACAAGCGGAAAATATCATCAATATTCTAGAGAAGAAAGGAGTGCCTTATAATACCAAAAGGCAAGTCAATATTCTCGATCTCCCAATGATTCAAAATGTAAGGAATCTGCTGCAATACCTCAACGAGGAAAGTCAATTTCCTTTCAGTGGAGAAGCTCGCTTATTTCCAATTTTGCATTATAGTTTTTTGAAAATTTCTGCCGCAGATTTGGCCAAACTCAGTGTCTACCAAGCCAAGCAAGATTATACCAAAAGAGCCCCTTGGCGATCCATTATCGCTGATCCAGAAATACTAGGGGCCGCCAATGTAAATGACCCAGAAGCCTTTTTAAAATGTTCTAGGTTTTTAGAAGAACTGCTAGAGGAAAAAAGTGGACTGCCACTTCCTGTTATAGTCGAAAGGCTGATTAATCGCAGTGGTTTGTTAGAAGAAATTTTGAGTAGTGCTGACAAGACTTGGAAATTACAGCAACTCCATACTTTAGTTGATTTTGTAAAAAAAGAAACGGATCGTCATCCGCGTTTGCGCCTACCCGCCTTTGTAGAAACACTTCGACAGATGGATGCTAATCGTCTACCCATTAGTTTACAGAAAAACACGGTGTCCAGTAAGGGGGTTAATTTATTGACAGCACATAGTTCTAAAGGATTGGAGTTCCACTATGTATTTATCTTGGATTGCTCCAAAAAAATATGGGAACCGCGTCGCAATAATTCTGGCCGTTTTCCTTTTCCTGACACCCTGACTTTTTCTGGCGAAGAAGATGCTATGGAAGCACGTCGCCGATTGTTTTATGTAGCGATGACGAGAGCTAAAGTATTTTTACAATTGTCCTTTAGTCGAGAAGATCGTGCAGGAAAAATAGTAGAGCCAAGTCGCTTTGTAGGAGAAGTTGCGACTGGGGCAGATTTGGATATTCAGCTCAAAGAATTGGCAGAAGAAAATCTGTTGGAGACTCAAATGCTTTTGCTAACAGAATTGGAAAAACCTGTATTGCCAATGCTGGAAAAGGCGCAGGCTGCTTCCTTGTTGGAAGGTTTTGCATTGAGTGTGTCGAGTTTGAATCAGTATCTGCGTTGCCCCTTGAGTTTTTTTTACGAACATATTTTACGAGTACCCAGTATTACAAGTCCTTCTGCGGCCTATGGTACGGCGATGCATTATGCGCTGAGGCGCGTCTTTGATCGGATGAAACAATCGGAAGATAAAACCTTACCAAGCAGGGAAGAATTTGTCCGTTTCTTTGTAGAAGAAATGTATCGACAAGAAGGCTTTTTTGTACCGAAAGAATTTCGACGCCGATTGGAAATGGGAGAAAGGCATTTGGAAGCTTATTATGAACAACATAAAGATAATTGGACTTATCAAGTGCAAGTAGAATTGAGTATTCGAAATGTGGAAATGAAAGGCGTCCCTTTAGTCGGAACGATTGATAAACTAGAAATTGAACGAGAGAATATCGCTTACATCGTCGATTATAAAACGGGAAGTCACCAAAGCAAAAAAGTTAAACCACCCTCTACCGCCGAACCCAACGGTGGCATCTATTGGCGGCAACTACACTTTTATAAAATTCTTTTCGAAGAAGCCCAATCTCAAAGATTAGCAACCCAAGGTACCATCGCTTATCTCGAACCAGATGCTAAAGGAACTTTCCCTATGGCAGAAGTAGTATTGGATGCACAAGGACAGAATTTGGTAAAGCTGTTGATTACGGACACCTACAAGAAAATCAAAGCACATGATTTTTATCAAGGCTGTGGTGAAGCCTCCTGTAAGTGGTGTAATTTTGTAAAAAATAATATTCCCCAAAACAGCTTCAATGATACCGAACTAGAGGAAATGGATGACTGAGCGACCCCGCAGGGTAATGCACGACAGTGCATTAAGCGAAGGAACCGCGCAAGCGGACGGGTGGGCCCAAAAAAGACTTAAGGCATTCCATATGTGACGAAAATGCCTGCCAGAATCAATGCATAAAAGATCCTTGAGCGATCCCGCAGGGTAATGCACGACAGTGCATTAAGCGAAGGAACCTGCCTCTGCCGGCAGGCAGGCCGCGCAAGCGGACGGGCGGCAAAAAAAAGGACTTAAGGCAAAATCCATATGACGAGACTGCCTACCAGAATCAACACAGAAGATCAAATAATTAAAGGAAATGACCAACCTACCAACAGGCCGCGAGATCGACGCAGGAGATTAGCTTCGCTGAACCCACGCTCCATAAACAAACCAAACTAAAGCAGACAACCTTCCCAAAATAAATATTTCCTAAACCCCTCCCCCTACTTATCCAACCACTGTTTAAAATCATTCACTCGATCGCGGCTCACAATCACTTCTTGAGGGGTACTCGGAACCAAATCCAGTTTTAAGCGGCTATTAAAATAAGTATGAATTTTTTCAATGGCAGGTAGGCTGATAATATTTTTTCTGTTGATGCGAAAAAAATGGTCAGGGGAAAGAACCGTTTCTAATTGATCGAGGGTGTAATCAATAATATGGCGTTTGTTTTTCTTATCGAGAGCATGCAACAAACCATCCTCTGAATAGAAATAGGCGATGTCAGAAACCTTGAGGTAATTTAATTGTTGACCCATTTTGACCAAAAACCTTTCCTTATAAGATTTTTGTGTCATCTGCTGCATCAACTGCTCAATTGTTTGTTGATTGTATCCTGCGTTATCCTGTGGGTAGTGTTTTTCGAATTTCTGAAAAGCAGATTGGAGCTCCTCTGCATCAATAGGTTTGAGTAAATAATCGATGCTATTGACTTTAAAAGCCTTCAAAGCATATTGGTCGAAAGCAGTCGTGAAGATGACGGGAGTATTGATTTTGGTTTGATTGAAAATATCAAAACTAAGTCCGTCGGCCAACTGAATATCCATAAAGATCAAATCTAAGGTCGGCTTTTTCTTTAGGAAAATCACCGCTTGTTCTACGGAGTCGATGACTTCCATGATTTTGGCCTCCGGCTGAAAATCGCCAATTAGTTTTTGTAGTCTTTTGGCGGCTGGAATTTCATCTTCAATGATTAAAATATTCATAGCGGCTTAGGAGTTTTGAGTAACGAGGTTTTTAGTAGTGATCAAAGGTAGGATGACCGTAAAATGTTCTTCCGTAATATTGACTTCCACCAGTTTATCTGAATAAAACTGATAGCGTTTTTTTATATTTTCCAAACCCAATTTTGTAGAATTGATAATCTGATTTTTTATTTGCAGATTATTTTGCACGATCAATTGATTGTCTTTTTCAATTCTAATTTTGATGTATAAAGGTTTGCTTTTAGAAGTAATATTGTGCTTGATTGCATTCTCTACCAATAGTTGCAAAGATAGTGGAATAACCTTGTCTTGCAGTCGATCTGGAGGGATCTGAATATCTACTTTTAGATTTTCTCCAAACCGTTCTTTCAATAGAAAAATAAAGGAATGGAGAAATTCTAATTCTTCGTTTAGGCAAATGAGTTTTTCATCCCGTATTTCCAAAATGTATCGATAGGTCTTGGCCATTTTTTGTACAAAGCGAATCGCCTTATCGCTGTCTTCTGGGATAAGTTGAGTCAGGGTGTTGAGGCTATTGAAAAGAAAGTGCGGGTTGACTTGGCTTTTTAAACCTTGCAATTGAGATTGGATATGGGCTTTTTGTAATTGTTCTTTTTCGAGGATGGACTCATTGAGTAATTTGAAGTAATAAATACCTTCATAAATCGCAATGACTAGAAAAGCTAAAATTAAGGAACTGACAGGTTCGATCACTAAATTTGGATCATAATGATCGACTCCCGTAAAATTATGAAGATGATCGTGGATGGTCGATTTCAAGATTTTGCGCAGTATCGAATAGGTAATTAATATAGCACCAGACTGTAGAAATAATCTTTTACCAATGTCTTTGGAATCAGGGAATTGTTTTCGAAATAAAACAAAGACTAGGCGAAAAGAAATCCAATAAACGCAGACATAAACCATGGATACCAGAATACATCGACCAAAAAAGATAGGATTAGATAGAGAGAGGCTTTCATTGAATAAAATGGAAGTCATGATCACTGCAGCTACAGGAATACCGATGATCATCAACCACCTATCATTAAATCCAAGCGTTTTTCTAAAAGATTGCATTCGAGTAATATTTGGAAAAATTCTTCTAAAAGATACCAATTCTTTGATCAATGGTGGAAAAAGTAGAATGAATTGTAGAATTAGTTGGGTGAATGGCTAAAGGGGGCCGCAAGGATAGAGTAGGATAAGCCAATTTGTTAAATGCAAACAGCTTCTAAATAGGCTAAATAAATTCTACGAATCCTTGTTGATCTGACGAGCAAGACGTTGCAATAAATGTTCCATTGCCTTATTGATTGCTGCGTAGGGCTTTGTTTCCTTGGCGGTATAGATGATCATCAAAGCATATTGAATACTGATTGCGTCTTCTGGAGGAGCGATTTTTTGATAAAAAGTAGCTTTATTGAGGCGGTAGGCTTCTCGAATTCTTCGCCTTAGTCGATTTCGATCTACGGCGTTTTTGAATTTCTTCTTAGGTACAGTCAAAGCAAATTGTGCTGGAAAAAGGCCAACATTTTCTTGGACTGGTACCCATACTACTCGCAAGGGATATACGCCGAAAGATTTCCCTTCCTTAAACAATCGGGCAATTGTTGTGTGGCTTTTAAGGCGTTCTTCGGCACAGAAGGAATTGGCAGCCATGAAGGTAGGAATGAAAGGAATTTAAACGAGAAAACCCCGGCGAACCGGGGTAACTTATATGATATCAAGACAACCAAGCTGGTCATCTGGTTTTACAAAAGATTTTTTGCTACGAGGTAGCTAATCAATTACTTCACGTGTACGTCGTCAGACACGGTCAATTTGTGACGACCTTTAGCACGACGGCGAGCCAATAGTTTACGACCATTTTTGCTGCTCATACGGCTACGGAAGCCATGTTTATTGGCTCTTTTTCTTTTGGATGGTTGGAACGTTCTTTTCATTTTCTTCTATCTTTAAAAGGTAGCATTACTTTAGCCACCTATATTCATTTATTCAAAAGTGGGACAAAGGTAAGGGTATTTTGCCAAATCCCCAATTTTTTTGACAAAAATAAACAGGGCGACTCCTTAGCTAAGAAGTCGCCCTGTTTAGGAGAGTTGATTGGAAATGGAAGCTTGCACCCTGCGGGTTCACTCAGTTAGCCATTCATGGAAGTCAAGAACTCTTCATTGCTCGTCGTATCTCGGAAATGCTTGAGTAAGAATTGCATGGCTTCTTCTGGTTTCATATCTGCCAAGTGCTTACGCAAGATGATCATTCTTTGCAAAGTATCTTTATCCATCAAGAGATCCTCTCGTCTAGTACTCGACTTGGTAAGATCGACTGCTGGGTAAAGACGTTTGTTGGCCAAACCACGATCCAATTGTAGTTCCATATTACCAGTACCTTTAAATTCTTCAAAGATGACACCATCCATTTTAGAACCGGTATCAACCAGTGCAGTAGCAATGATCGTTAGCGAACCTCCATTTTCAATATTTCTGGCTGCCCCGAAGAATTTTTTAGGTTTGTGTAAGGCATTTGCTTCTACACCACCGGAAAGCACTTTTCCACTTGCAGGTGCCACAGTGTTATAAGCTCTTGCGAGTCGAGTGATCGAATCGAGAAGAATAACAACATCATGGCCGCACTCAACCATTCGTTTCGCTTTTTCCAGAACAATACCTGCAACTCGTACGTGATTGTCTGCAGGTTCATCAAAAGTAGAAGCTACTACTTCAGCTTGCACACTTCGACGCATATCGGTAACCTCCTCTGGGCGTTCATCCACTAAGAGCACAATCATGTAGCAATCAGGTTGATTTTTAGAAATGGCATTGGCCAAATCTTTTAAGAGGAAAGTTTTACCCGTTTTAGGTTGTGCAACGATCAATCCACGCTGACCTTTTCCAATCGGTGTAAAAAGGTCGATCATTCTTGGGCCATAATCACGGCCACTTGGAGAAGATGCGAGAGAGAATTTTTCGTCGGGAAATAATGGTGTAAGGTATTCGAAAGGAACTCGATCACGGATATCTTTTGGATCCAATCCATTGATCTTAGAGACTCGAAGGAGTGCAAAATATTTTTCTCCTTCCTTTGGAGGTCGGATCGCACCTTTTACCGTGTCCCCAGTTTTTAGGCCAAAAAGTTTTATTTGAGAGGGGGAAACATAAATATCGTCGGGGGAAGTGAGGTAGTTATAGTCGGCGGAGCGGAGGAAACCATATCCATCAGGCATCATTTCTAGAATTCCTTCTCCTTCTATAATGCCATCCAATTCAATGTTAAATCGTCCTTCTGTTCCTGGTGGTCTTCTTCTTTGTGGTGGATTAGTTTTCTTTTCTATTCTTGCAGGTTTTCCGGGTTCTGTTGGTTCTTTTGCCACTGGTTCCTTCGGTTTTTCTTTTTCAACAGCTTTGCTCTCTGCTACTTCTACTGGAGTTTCCTCTTTTTCAGGACTTACTTCCTTAGGTTCTGGAGTGCTTTTATTGCGGCTTACTCTGCGTTCTTTTGCTTCTGAGGAGGATATTGTTTTCCGAGCTCTTCTTTTTCTTTCGGGATTAGCGCCATTTGAACTGGAACTGTTTTTTTCGTCTCCCGAATTGTCAGTCTTTTTAGTCATTGTAATTTTTTTTGAATCGGCACCTGTAGGAGCTTGGTCGCTCTCGGTGCTTTTGGTAGGAGTAGCGGCATTGATAGCCTGCTGGTCAAGTATCTTGTGAATTAAATCTTTTTTGTTGAGTTTTTTGTATCCCTGAATGTCCATGACCTGCGCTAGTGTTTTAAGCTTAGGCAGCAACATATCATTCAGTTGAATTAAATCGTACATATTAAGGTGTGCTGTTTCTTTTTGAATTATAATGAATACGTTCCTTGTGTGGTTAAACTTTTATTGAACGCGCTATGGGAAAATTAAATGATGGATGGTAGATTCTTTCGATTTTATTAATCGAAAGAAAAAATTAATCGCTCTTGTGGAATTGAATTGTGGGAATCAATGTTGTTTAAATTAACATAAAGCCAACAGGGACCTAAAATTCGATCGGGCTCAATAAGCAAAAATTGCAATTTTGTTTATTCAAATTGGGAACTACGAAATCGTAGATTTGCAAACAAACTTAATGACTTAAAGGATTGAGAAATCAGGCGTGATTATCATTCTGTTGACGCAAAAATACGTTTATTTTTAATTTCAAATAGTATCTTTGCAAAAAATTAACATAAAAGTTTTCCACAAGGACGGAATTTTTAGTTCCAGCGCCTGTTTTCTTATT